>JAISQU010000067.1 GCA_031274005.1 Spirochaetales bacterium | reverse complement strand
ACTACAATCCATACTTATCGAAACAAAGCGCCATGCCCCTGAAAACGCACGCGGAAGCGTGTTTATGAATACAGGTATCAGGGCAAGAGGCCCTAAAAGGCCCGTGTCGTGTACAAAGCTCGAAGCGCCGAATGTGCTGTATTGCTGAACACCGGGCCAGTGAATCTGCTGTGCAGATTCCCTGCGTATAACCAAGACGGAGCGCGATTTTGCCCGAAATCGCGCCATAACAAATTTCGGGCAAAGCCCGAAATTTGAGGCCGTCTTCGGCCTCTTCTCTTTCACGGTCCGGCAATCCGGGGGCGCGTCCCACGGCTTCCACTTAAAGAATGCCTTCCCACCAGCGGGGGAAAATTTCTTCCTCGTCGAACCTGACCGCGCTGCCTATGATGGGGTGCAAAAGGGTAATCCCGCGTTTTTCGCATTCCGCGGCGAGGCGGATGATGGGTTCGTCCCAGGCGTGCGCATTCAGGGCGAACTTTGCCCAGTGTACGGGAAAGAGTTTTTTCGCGCCAAGGTCTATCGAGGCCCGCGCCGTGTCTTCGGGGAACATGTGGTTGACGCCCCTGTTGTATTGTCCGCATTCCAGCAGGGCAAGGTCGAAGGGGCCGAAGCGCCTGCCCGCGTCGGCAAAGTGATCGCCGTAGCCGGAATCGCCGCCGATAAAAATCTTTCTGTTTGGGGTAATAAGCGCGAAGGCCGTCCAGAGCGATTTGTTGCGCGTAAGAAAGCGCCCGGAGAAATGCGGCGTGGCGATGGCGGTAACCGAGAAACCCGCGCCTAAATCCCTTGTTTCGTTCCAGTCGTGTTCCATGATTTTCGGCGGCGCGTAGCCCCAGTATTCCAGGTGTTCCCCCGTGCCCAGGCCGGTAAGCACCACGCCCGTTTTGTCTTTGAGGGCCGTAACTGTTTTATAATCAAGGTGGTCCCAGTGGTCGTGGGTAATAACCAGGTAATCAATGGGGGGAATGTCTTCCGGGGTGTAAACGTCGCTCCCGGAAAAGGCGGACGAGACAAAGGCGCTGCCGGAGAAAACCGGGTCAACGAGGAATTTTTTGCCGTCAACTTGCAGGTAATAGGAGGAGTGCCCCATCCAGACAATAAGGTTTTCATCCGGGTCAAGGGAAAAAAGATCCGTCTTTGCGGAAGGCAGAACTTCGGAAGGCTTGTTTCGGTCTTCAGCGCCAAAGAGAAAACGCCAAAGGGACGAAAACATATTGCCCGAGGATTCTCCCGAAGCCGATTCCGGCTGGGTTCCGGGAAACTTGAAAACCCCGTCAACATAGTGCGGAGACTTTTCTATTCTTTCGAGCCTTTCCCCTGAGGGGAGTTTTCCCAGGGAGGCGCAGCTTGAAACAACAACAAGAAAAACCCCCGCGGAGGCGGCAACAAGAAAAATCACGGCATTCCGTAACCGCAGCGCGCGGCGGACGGAGGGCTGCTTTTTTTGTATCATGGGCATCATGGGGGGAGTATACCGTAATTTTGCAACAGTTATAATCCGGGAAGGGGAGGGCCGGGTTTTCGCGAAGGTTCCTGTGGATATTGGCGGAAAACCGAAAAAAATGACGCCCTGTTTCTTGAACCCGCGCGGAATCTTTAGTAAATTCATACAAGGAGTAAAGGACAGGAGTAGTGCTAAATACATCCTCGGAATTGGTAAAATGGTCTTCAACTTTTTCGGTGGGCGTAAAAATTATTGATGATCAGCACAAAGAGCTTCTGGCTTTAACAAACGACCTTTTCAATCATTGTATAGGGGATGAGTCGTCGGAACGGGCCTATTTTAAAAAAGTTATTGATAAAACCGTGGATTATGTAAAGGTTCACTTCGCGACGGAAGAAAAAATAATGATCGCGACGGAATTTAAAGGTTACCGGAATCACAAGATGGAACACGACGCTTTTGTTTTGCATGTGATTGAACAAATAAAAACATTTGAGTCCGGAAAACATTTTACCCTTTTGGCTTTTACCCGCTATCTGAAAGAGTGGGTACTCACGCATATCGCGGTATCGGATAAGCAATACTTTGAACACTTTAAACAGATAGCTGCCCGCAAAGCCGACGGCAGACTATCCATCGCGAAAGCGGGTACTAAAGATTTTTAACGCCCCTTCTTACTTGATCGTAATTATTTTTCCTGTACCCGCGCTTTCATGAACCGCCGCGCACATTTGAGTGGAAACAAGAGCTTCTTTTCCGGTGGGATAGTGCCCCTCAAGGTCTTTGAGTTTTACCTTTCCTGCCTTAACCATCCGTATCAGCCTTAAAAAATACACCATAGATTCAATCGTATAACCACAGGGAATGTCGCCCACAAGCGGCCGCGTGTCAATAATTTTCCCGTAGGGGTTAATAACCATATTCGCGGCTTCGCTTTCATAGGCGGCGACAACACCCCTGTCCTGGCTGTCTACTTCCTGAATGCCTTCGGATCCTACCAAACGAATCTGCTGGTTTACTATAGAACAAAAACTGTTCGGAAGGATCCAGGAAGTATCCACGGTAATGCTTGCCCCGTTTTCGTAGTCAAACTTTGCCTGAAGCGAATCATAGGTATCGATGTTCATGGCAGCCAGCTTCTTTTTTATGCCTGTCGCATACACACTCACGGGCGCTTTGCCGAGTATCCAGTAAAGCAAATCATAAAAATGTATGCCCAAAAACCACGCGGGAGAGCTATGCCGGGCCCATTTCTTAAACCATACGGAAGGCACAAGAATTTTATCTTCCATGCAGATATAACCGTACTGTATTTCACCGAGTTTGCCGGACTGTACGGCTTGTTTGAGTTGTATATGCCCCGGATCAAAGCGTTTGTGAAAATCGACATACAGCATAACTTTATTTTCTTCCGCCGCGGCAATCATTTCCCGCCCTTCCCGCACATCGGTTGCCAGCGGCTTCTGAACCAGAATATGAATCTTTCTGCGGGCAGCCTCTATTGTAATTTCCCGGTGAAGATAATCCGGGGTAACAACGGCCACAGCGTCCAAAGATTCTTTATCAAACATTTCTTTGTAATCGGCATAGCCTTTAAGCCCGTAAAGTTTGTTCATTTTCTCCAGAGCGGCGGGATTTAAGTCCGCCACCGCCGCAAAATCAATTTCTTCCATCATGTGAGCGCCATAAAACGCCTGAATAAGCGATTCCCCATAGGTTCCCGCGCCCACAACGCCGACTCGAATTTTCATATTATTTAAGTTCTCCTTTTATGAAATTATGCCATTCCCATAAGTCTTGGCAGAAACATGACTACCGGTTCAAAATAAGTAACAAGCGCGAGAGCTATAAGCAGCGGGATTGTCCAGGGAAAACAGTATTTAACAGTTTGCCCAAAAGAGATTTTCGATGCTGTTGACAGCATATACAGGGAAAAACCAACAGGAGGGGTCATAAGGCCGATCATCATATTCAGAACCATAATGACACCCAAATGAATGGGATTGACATCGATAACAGCGATAATCGGCATCAGGATGGGCAGCATAAGCATAATGGCGGCCACAACTTCGATAAACATGCCCAGAAACAGAAGCAGCAGATTGATAAGCAAAAGCACGACGTATTTGTTTGTGGAAATGGAAAAAAGGGCCTGCACAATAACCTTATCGACTTTTTCGTATGTCATAATCCACGCGAACAGAGCCGCCCCGACGACTACTGAAATCGCGGGGCCGACCATGTAGACCGTTTCGCGTATCAGGTTCATCGTGTCTTTAAATTTAAAATCCCTGTATACAAAGCGCGATATGATAATGCCGTATACCGCGCTTACAAAGGCCGCTTCGGTTGGGGTAAACAGCCCCACCCAGATGCCGCCTATGATAATTACCGGAAACATCAGCGCGGCGAAGGCGCCGGTAAAGGATTTCCCTATCTCCCTCAGAGTGGCCCTCTTGCGCGAAACATACTGCCTTTTGCGGGCGATTATAAAGATGAAAAGGCACAGGGCCAGACCTATAAGAACGCCCGGGCCAATACCGCCAAGGAACAAACCGCCGATGGAAACGTTCGCCATTGCCCCGTAAACAACAAAAGGAATACTGGGCGGGATAATGGGTCCCACCGTCGCGGAAGCCCCTGTAACGCCCAGGATTATATCATCCTCATATCCCTGTTCCTTCATGGCCTTCATCTCGATTAAGCCAAGCCCGCCGACATCGGCCAGCGCGGAACCGCTGCCTCCGGCAAAAATCATACTGGCTAAAACATTTACATAGGCAAGGCCGCCGCGCAGATGCCCAACCAGCACATTGGCAAATCCGAAAATCCTGTTGCTCACTCCGCCCAGATTCATAACCTGTCCCGCGAAAATAAAAAAAGGAACCGCGAGCAGGGTAAAAGAATTTGGCGCGTTCATCATTTTCCCCATTGCCGTCATCATGCTTATATCGGGATTTATAAAAATGTAAACGGATGAGGAGGCGATAAGGCAAAGATAAAGCGGCATCCGCAAAATCATAAATATAACAAAGGACAAAAAGAAAATTCCCAGGATTGTCATGCTTTTACGCCGCCTTTTATCATAAGTTTCGCGTGAGCCGCGGCATGTACCAGCCTTCGGATAAACGCCAGAAAAAAACCGAGACAAAGGCTTGTACTGATACATGTCATGGGCATTTCAAACGCGGGGGAATTGATTACACTGCTGAAAGGCCAAAACAGCAGCGCCCAGTAAAACAAATACAAAAATACCGTGCAGCACAAAAGGTCTGTAATAAACTCCAGAGCAGCCTCCCCGCGCCCTTTCAGGAACAGGGTGAATACAGAAACTGTATAATGATCCCGCCGTTTTTCTCCCAGCGCCATACACAGAAACACAACCCAAATATAGGAGTAACGCGCGATTTCCTCGGTAAAAAAAAGGGGCTGGCCCCATGTCCGGGAAAGCAGCTGCAGAGCTACCGCGAGACTCATAAAACAGAACATAAAGGAACCGATCCATTCTTCGATGTGATCAAAACAGTATCGTAATTTAGCCACGAAAACCGCTCCTTTTCCGGCACACGGATTTAGAATATGCACTGTCCGCGGCCGGGGCGGGCAGTACATATAAGATTTGAGCGGGGTTTACTTTTTCAAAGCGCGTACGGCCTCAATCGCTTCTTTCCATTCCGGATTACTGCCAAAATTCTGATCAACAATGGCGGCGGCGTTCGCGCGGAAAGCGGCGAGGTCCGGTTCATATACGGCAATGCCTTTCGCCTTTAAAGCTGCAATGCCTTTTTCCGTTTGATCAATAATGCGTTTTTGTATTTCGGCTCGATATTTTACCAAAGTATCCAGAATAAGTTTGCGCTGGGCGTCTGTAAGTTTTGTCCAGATGGCTTCGGACACATGCACCGTCCCCATGTGTACGGAATGCCCGGTTAAAATGATATTGTCCTGCACTTCGTCAAACTTCTGGGCGATAATTGTGGGAATGGGGTTTTCCTGTCCCCTGACAACGCCGGTTTGCAGCGCGAGATAAAGCTCGGCAAAATTGATGGGAACCGGGCTGCCTCCCAGAGCCTGGACTACTGTTTTGGCTATGGGAGTGTCCATGGCGCGAATTTTTACTCCCTCAAGATCCGAAGGTTTATTGACTTTGATACCCTTGGTGGTAAGGTTGCGGTTACCGAAGTACCAAAAATCCAGCGTGCGTACGCCGCTTTTTTTCAGGATAATATCGTTATATACTTTCTGACCGTAATTCGATGCCAGAAAATTGTACGCGTGTTCAGGAGTATCGAAGATATACGGCAGGGAAGCTACCTGCACAGCCTCATAGAACGATGCAAGAATGCTCGGCCCTGAAGTCAGCAAAGCAAGGGATCCTGTGCGCAGCATATCCACAGCCTCCGCCTGCGTTCCCAGGGCGCCCGCAGGATACACCGTAACGGAAAGGCTGCCGTTTGATTTTTCACCTACCTCTTTGGCTATTATCAGCGAAACATCCGTCCAGGCATGTCCCTCCGGTTCCGGTTGATACCATCTCATCTCAAGAGCCTTTGCCTCTGCGCCGCTTGTATCCGAAGAACCTCCGCATACAGCGTTTGCGGGAGCAAGTACCAGAAACAGTACCGCCAACACAACACACTGCATGATAAAAATGCCTGCTTTTGAACGCCTTTTCATATTAATCCTCCTATCGTTTTTAACCCGCCATACAGCGGATTTTGTTCAAATTATTCAAATAAATTCCTGAAAAAACGGTAAATTGTTTTTCATAATTATCCCGATGGGCACTGTAGCGCAGGGGGATTTGGGTTTTTCATTCCGGATAAGGGCTTCGCAGAGAATTTTAAGGCCCTTATACGCTTTTTCATAAGGGTTTTTGTATAACAAAGCCTGAACAACATCGTCCCTGAGCATACGGGCGCTTTCGGGAAAAAGATCGCTGCCCATGCCGCGAATTTTTCCCGCGCGGCCTGAGTCAATCACAGCCTGACACAAGGGAAGAGTTTCCCTGGCGGTTACCGCGTAAAAGGCTGCAACATCATCATTCTCTTCCAGAAAGGCCCGTGCCTGGGCATAACTGACGGCCGAATCTTCGTAGCCGTAAATCTTATGAATCCGGAGGGGAATATTGTTTTCGTTGATATAGGCGGTAAATCCTATAATATTATGTATATGCGAAGCTGAGCCGGCGCTGCCCGCGGAAATCAGCACTTTTCCCGGTTTATTTGTTATGGCGGACAAGAATTCCGCGCCCAAACGTCCGCTGGACGCGTCATGAGGAGAAATGCAGCATAATCTGCGGCAATCCGGAATATCATTATCAACCAGCGCCACCTGCACGCCCTTTTCGATATATTTATCGATAGCGATACGCATATCATCTGCGCCGCTTACGGGTACAATTAAAAGACCATCAAGGTTATCACCGTGTGTGCGGTAGATGTCTTCCAGTAATGGGATAAGGCTCCCCTCTTCGGAAAAGGCGAATTCCAAAATCCGGACATTAAGACCATCCACCTCCTTTCGGTAATCCCGGCAAGCCCGCCAGAAGTAACTGTAGTAAAACCGGCCGCTGCCCCCGCCGTCAGGAAGAACAATGGCAATCTGCAGCGCCTTGCGTTTCAGCGAGGAGGCGGCGTAGTTGGTTTTATATCCCAGTTCTTTTGCTTTGCGCAGAATGATTTGTGATAATTTTCCGCTGATTCCTTCTTTATTATAAAGCGCCCGGTGTACGGATGTAAGGGATACGCCTGTCGCGGCGGAAACATCTTTTAAAGTTACGATTTTTCTCATGCCGTTTTTCAGTTTGCCAGTAATTCCGGCAGCCACAAGCATATTTGCGGAAAGATGATGATAATTGCCAATAAGACAATCATGCCGCCATAAAACGGAAAAAAATCTTTGATCGCTTTTTCGATGGGGAGATTCGCAATCGCGCAGCCCGCAAATAAGGACGTACCTACCGGCGGGGTACACAGCCCTATACCCAGATTAAGAATCATGACAATGCCGAAATGATAAGGATCATACCCTATGCCCGTAGCGACAGGAAACAGTATGGGGGTCAAAAGCAGAATCAGAATACCCATATCCATGAAGCAGCCGAGAATCAGCAGCAGGATATTGATCATCAGCATAATAAGGAGCGGGTTACTGGTAAGGGCAAGAAAGCTGCCAGCTACGCGGGCGGGTACTCTTAAATACGAAAGTATATACGAAAACGCGCTGGAAGTAGCGATAATTGCCATAACGGTAGCCAGTGGCTTGAGACTCGCAAAAAGCACATGTATGAATTTTTTAAAGGTTAAAGTTCTGTAAACAAACACCGTTAAGAGCAGCGCATACATCGCGGCCACCGCGGCGGATTCGGTGGCGGTAAAAATACCGAAAGTAATGCCAAAAATAATAATCAAAATGGTAAAAAGGCCCAGCAGGGATTCGCGGATAATAATGGCGTTTTCCCGAAAAGATTTTTTCGTGCTTATGGGATACCTGCGTTTAACGGCAATAATGTAGGCGGGAATCATAAGGCTTAATCCCAAAAGAATGCCCGGCAGATATCCGGCGATAAACATGGTGCTTATGGAAATACCGCTTGCGGAAGCCACGCAATAAAAAATCATATTCTGGCTGGGGGGAATAATAATGCCCTGCACGGAACTTGTAACGGTAACCGCGACGGAATAGCCTTTGTCGTAGCCTTCCTTTTCCATCGCGGGAATAAGAAAAGCCCCTATGGAAGACACATCGGCAATGGAAGAACCGCTGATACCCCCAAAGAACATGCTCACAATAATATTCACCATAGCCGTTCCGCCGCGCATCCTGCCTACCAGAACATTGCAGAACTGTGTAAGTTTATCGGATATTCCGCCTTCGGTCATAATCTGCGCCATTATGATAAAAAACGGCACACACATAAAGGTAAAACTGGTAAGCCCTGTAGCCATTTTCTGAAACAGATTAAAAAAAGGGATGTTAAGATACATTGCCGTAAATAAAGACGAAATGCCAAGCGAAAAAGCAATGGGAATACGCACCAGCATGAAAAGAACCAAAAGCCCGAACAGCAGCGCCGTTCCAAGTGTAATTTCATTCATGGGGAAGGCTCCTCAGGCTTACCGGGAGCAGGCGGGTCGAGCAGGGTTTGCATAAAATTAAATACACTGTAGATACACATAAACACACCGCCGACCAGAAGGGGTAAAACAAGCCAGCCCTGGGAAAGCCCGGACGCGGGCTGTCTTTTTCCCATAGAAAGCCGTGTAAGCGCAAACCCGTAGCGGATCATATTGATAAAGAAAAATGTTAAAAGCCCGTGCCGCGTCAAGTCCAGAAACTTGCGCACACGGGAAGGAAGCTTGTCATAAAAAAAATGAATGGCAGCGTGGGAGTCCGTCAGAATATCCAGAGACATACACAAATAGCCAAAACTTACCAGAAACATCAGAACTATTTCTTCGGCCCAGCTAAAGGGCGCGTTAAAACAATAACGCAATACTACCTGGACGAAAGTAATAAACAGCATGATAACAAGAAGAGCCGCGCACATATACTTTTTAACCTGCGCTATTTTATTCAGTCCATTGCGAATATGCCGCATCATAAGCTCCTGTTCATAATTCCCGGAATAAAAGCGGCCGCTTTACGTTACTGGAGCGCTTTGATACCGTCGATTTGTTTTGCGAACTGGGGATACATATCATAAATAGCCTTAACAGCGTTCTGAAAATCCAGAACATTGACATCGTAGATTTTGCTGCCGGCGGCTTCTACAGCCTTGCGGGATTCGTTCTGGAAATCGTTCATGGCCTTGCGCTGCCACACCGCCGCTTCTCGTGCTGCCTCGCGGACGGCCTGCTGCCGGGTTGTATCCATTTTGTTGAATGAGGGCGCTGAGGCAATCACAAGGGCCGGCGGCGCCATGTGCCCGTCTAAACAAAGGTTTTTTGCCACTTCATAGTGCCCGGACGTATAGTAGGATACAAAGTCGTTTTCCGCGCCGTCGATAACGCCGGTCTGCAGACCCTGAAACACCTCGCCGTAGGCCATGGGAGTAGCTTTGGCGCCAAGAAGCTCAACCATTTTAATCGCGACTTCGGACTGCTGTACGCGGATTTTAAGCCCCTTGAGGTCGGAAAGACTTTTAATGGGAACTTTTGTGGTGTAAAAATGCCGGGAACCGGCCTCCCAGAATTCCAGGCCGACCATGTTGTATTTTTCAAGGGCCGCGACGCTTGCCTTGCCTATATCCCCGTCCAGCACTTTGTACTTGTGTTCAAAGCTGACAAAAATATACGGCAGGGTATATAAAGACATTTCATCCGCCGTGGAGGCGATTGCGGAAGTATTGATGCGGGCAAAATCGAGCGTTCCCG
Organism: Spirochaetales bacterium; assembly: GCA_031274005.1. GTDB lineage: Bacteria > Spirochaetota > Spirochaetia > DTKZ01 > DTKZ01 > JAISAF01. The sequence continues at coordinate 1,767 of JAISQU010000067.1, read as the reverse complement.
CCTGAACCTGATCGATGGTCTCATTTTCATTGCCAAGCTGCGCGTCCGAATAAACTTCTATTTCTACAGCGCCGCCGGTTTTTTGTTTAACCAAATCCGCGAATCTAAACATGGCTTCTGTGATGGGGTTGCCTTTCGGCTGGTTTTCCGCCAGTTTGAACTGAAGTTTTGCGGACGCTGAAGCAGCCGGTTCGCTCCCGCCGCCTGCAAACGCAAAGGATGCCAGAACGGCAAGAACCATGACAAATCCAAGAATCTTTTTCATCTTTGTTTCTCCTTATTGTTCATAGTTAACGTTTGCGAAAACGTTAACGTACAGAAAATATACTATAATATTTCTTTATGCCTGTCAATATGGCCCTTTTTTCAGGGGTGCACCAATTTTTTCCGTGCGCCTTTTTTGCTTCGCAAAAAACCGGGCTTTCCGCTTCAATCTTTTGGCGATGCCAAAAGGATTTCGGCCCTTTAGCCTTTTATTATACACGCCAAGGGTTTTTTAGGGCCTCTTGCCCTGCTGCATGGTATTCCACAACACGCTTGCGCGTGCGTTTGTTTGGGCATGCTTCAATCCCTTGCGCGCCCGGGGGGAGGGGGTAAGATATTAAACAGGCTCTTAGGGCCTCGTTCTGCCACGACCACGGAATAGAAAAATGCTGCATTTTTCTATTCCGCTTTGACGCCTTGTTATCACAAACACGCTTGCGCGTGCGTTCGTTTGGGCATGCTTCAATCCCTTGCGCCCCACGGGCTTTTTGCAATTTTGGAACCAGCTCAATAGATAAAAACGCTCCTGAATTCGTACAAAAGCAGGGCAAAAATCACCGCGTCCGTCTTGATTTTTCCTATAAACTCATGTATACATTAGTAATGTATATATTAGTAATACGCGCATTACCATAAGGAGCGAACATGTTTGTGGGAAGAGACAGCGAACTCGCGAAGCTTGAAGAAATGTACGCAAGCGGCAATTTTGAATGCGCCGTCATCTACGGGCGGCGGCGGGTTGGGAAAACGGCGCTCATCACCGAGTTTATAAAAAACAAAAAGGCCGTCTATTACACCGGAACCGAAACAAACGCCAAAGAAAATCTGGAAAATCTGAGCCGCGCCATCCTCGGCACGGACAAAACCGGGCAAGCCGCCCCCGTCTACGCAGGCTTTCAGGACGCCTTTGACGCGGTGTATGACCGGGCGGGGACCAGCCGCCTTATATTCGTGATTGACGAATATCCCTATGTCGCCTCATCGTACCAGGGGTTTTCTTCCGTACTGCAAAAACAGATTGACCTGAAATTCAAAAACACCCGGCTTATGCTTATCCTGTGCGGCTCATCCATGTCGTTTATGGAAAATCAGGTATTGGGGTACAAAAGCCCTCTGTACGGCAGAAGAACTGCCCAGTTCAAGATCAAGCCCTTTAATTATTTTGAGACACGCCTGTTTTTCCCCCGCTGGAAACCGGAGGAACAGGCTCTTGCCTACGGAGTTTCAGGCGGCGTTCCGCAATATCTCGCGTTCTTTAACAGCGGCAAATCCGCCGCGGACAACATCAAAAGAAACTTTCTTGACCCCGCCGCAAGTCTTTTTGAGGAACCGGCCAATCTGCTGCAGCAGGAAGTCCGCGAACCCGCCCACTATAACGCGGTCATCAGGGCGATTGCCACAGGCTGCACAAAAAACTCGGAAATCGCCGACAGAACCGGACTCCAAACAAGCGCGCTCGCGGTATATCTGCAAAACCTCATTTCCCTCGGCATCATCGTAAAG
>JAISQU010000062.1 GCA_031274005.1 Spirochaetales bacterium | reverse complement strand
GCCTTTTTTTTCCTGGCCCACAGAATAATAAACGCCGCAAAGATTAGTGTCAAAACCGCCGCTGAACCTAAAATAACCGGTGAATTCATGCAGCCTCCTGTATTTTCTTGAGATTATATATCAGTGAAAAAGAATGAAGAACCGCGGAGCAGGTTCCGGAGTAGAAGTCATGCCTTTTCCAATCGGAGGAAAAGACTAAAGCCAAAGAAAGCGTTTTTAAGCGGCAATTCATAGTATTCCTCTCGGAAATAGGGGGGGGGGTAAATACTTACGCTGTAAGGAATTATTTAATTGCACCATATATGTCCAGCTATTTCCTCGACAAAGGATTCCATATCTTAGTATGTTATTGGTTTTTTGTCAATACGGAATTTGGGAGCGCTTTGAACCGGGCCGTGGAAGCCGGAAATTAAGGGACGCGCTTTACGCGCGGTTTCCCGGTTGATCGCGGGATTGTCTTACCCCGCTTCCATAAAAACAAAAAGGCGCGGACTTTCTCAAGACCGCGCCTGAAATGAAACATAAAAATGATGAGGAAAACGGCCGGCCGCAGGGGGAACTCTCCTCCCTCACTGCTCTCTGCCAACCACTAACTAAATATAGGGTTGTTCGGAAACTTTAATTTCTGAACAAGTCTAATTACCCCAACACCGCCAGAACCTGGCCTGTCTGAACCTGCGCGCCCTGCGCCACGGCGATTTGCTTCAAAACACCCGCCTGGGGCGCTTTGATGGGCGTTTCCATCTTCATGGACTCAAGAACAAGTATGGTGTCGCCGGACTTCAGACTGGCGCCCGGACTGGCAACTATGCGCAAAATAAGCCCCGGCAGAGGAGCCTCAATATTGACCCCTCCCCCGGCAACAGGCGCCGGAGCTGCCTGGGGCGCTGCCGGCTGAGGCGCCGCCTGAACGCCGCCGCCCGAAGCCCCGCCTATAACCGCGAGGGTCTGGCCTGTCTGAACCTGCGCGCCCTGGGTTACGCTGATGGCGGTTATGGTTCCTGAAGCGGGCGCTTTGATGGGCGTTTCCATCTTCATGGATTCAAGAACAAGTATGGTGTCGCCCTCTTTAACGACATCGCCAATCTTGCTGCCTATGCGCAGAATAAGACCGGGAAGAGGCGCGGCCACATTGACCGAACCGCCGCCCGCCGCAGGAGCGGGCGAAACCGCGCCGGCCGCCGCGCCCTCGGTTACATTGACGGCATAACTTACGCCGTTTACAACCGCGGAAGAGCCCTGCAGGTTGACCACGTAGGGTACGCTGTTAACCGTTACCGTATACATGCCGCCGGAAGACGCCGCGCCGGCCTCTTTCTTTTTGGCAGCCTCTTTACGCACTCCTATTGTTGCCTTGCCCTCCAGGAACTGTATACCCTTCTCCTGACAGGCCGCGGCGATAAAAATATTTTCGTCGGTAATGGGCAGATTGCCCGCCTCCAGCAGCTTCTTCGCGGCGGCGTATCCCTTCTTGGGATCGCGGTCGTTGATGTCCACGGCGATTTCCTTTGTAGGTTCAAGGCCGATTTGCTCTTGGGCAATGCGGACAACTTCCGGGTCCGGGTCTACAGGAGTCTTGCCAAAGTAGCCCAGAACCATTTTCCCGTATCCGGGGGCAATCTTTTTCCACTTGCCGAACATAACGTTATTGAAAGCCTGCTGAAAGTAGAACTGGGAAACCGGAGTCACGGAGGTCCCGAAACCGCCCTTCTGAACAGCCTCGCCCATGGCGGCGATAACCTCAGGATACCGGTTCATAAGGCCATTGTCACGCAGCATCTGGGTATTTGTGGTCAGCGCTCCGCCCGGCATGGGGAACATGGGGATAAGAGGCTCGACCTGGGTTGCCTCCGGGGGCAGAAAGTAGTCTTTCATACATTCCTTGAAAAACTGCTCCAGCTCCATAATTCTGGTTACGTCGATATTAAGGTCAAAATCCGTTCCCCGCAGGGCGTGCCACATGGACAGAACGTCAGGCTGGCAGGTTCCGCCGGATACGGGGCTTAGCGAAAGGTCTACCTGGTCGGCGCCCGCCTCCAGAGCCAGCATGTACTGGCTTATGCCCACGTCCGCCGTTTCGTGGGAGTGAAAAACGAGGTGAGTTTTATCGCCCAGAAGTTTGCGGGCCGCCTGAATAGTAAGGAAAACCTTACGCGGCGCCGAAGTGCCCGAAGCGTCCTTGAAACACACCGAGTCGTAGGGAATTCCCGCCTCGAGTATGCTTTTCAAAACATTTGTATAAAACTCAGGCGTATGCGCCTTCTCCGAGCCCGGCGTTCCGGGAGGCAGCTCCATCATGGTAACGACAACCTCGTGCTTCAGGCCCGCGTCGTGAATGCACTGGCCGGAATAAATGAGGTTGTTGACATCGTTCAGGGCGTCAAAATTCCTGATTGTGGTAATACCGTGCTTTTTGAAAAGCTGGGCGTGCAGCTTAATCATGTCCCGGGGCTGCGAGTCCAGGCCCACAACGTTAACGCCCCTGGCAAGGGTTTGCAGATTCGCCTCGGGCCCCGCCGCCGCCCGAAAATCGTCCATCATCCTGAAAGCGTCTTCGTTAGCGTAAAAAATAGGCGACTGAAACATAGCGCCGCCGCCGGCCTCAAAATGCGCGATACCCGCTTCGGCCGCAGCCTTAACCGCGGGTAAAAAATCCTTTGAAAACGCCCGGGCGCCATACACGGACTGAAAGCCGTCCCGGAAAGCCGTACACATAAAATGAACCTTTTTTTTCATTATTGCCTCTTCCTTAAAAGTTAATTATGAACAGTCATTAAAGGCAATAGTATTCCGCAAGGTATTTTTTTTCAAGGGCCTATTCCCCAAGCCTCCGGCTCGGGGAATAGGCCCGACCGGAAATTGCGGTGAATGTCCGCAGCGCTCTTCACTCGGGAAAACAAAGCTCTCGATTACAACGCAATTGCGAAGCAATTGCACGTGCGGGCTATCTCCCTTCCGCAATTGGGCGCAACTTCTTTTTCCGTGCAACATCACTGGAATCAGGCAATAAAATAGACCCGCCTGCGAATCAGGGCGTCACAAAAAGAACGGAAATTTCGTAGCCTTCACTGTCCTGACCCCGGTTGGGATTCATGGGGTCCAGATACTTCCTGCCTTCAGCGTGAAATATATAATAATACGCGCCGGGCAGCAGGCGCAGGACAAGGGTGTACAGTCCCGGGCGGACTTCGTTCAGGCGGTACATATAGGGATCCCATCCGTTAAAGCTGCCGGAAAGATAAACATCCTTGCCGGGGACGGCCGCGAGATTGAATTCAACATATCCGTCCCCGCGGATGACCGGACTTTTTACGGCAATCTGCGCGTCTTCGGCGGGAAGCTCAAGACGCGACAGGGTCAGTCCCGCCGCGCTGCGTATTTTCAGGGGGTTTTTCGGATCCGGGGTCCACAGGCCGTCAATCACAAGGCGGTAATCGAGGGCGCGGACTCCCTCGGGTATGGGATAAAAATAAAAAAGCACGCCGTGCTCGTTGCGCGAAAAAAGATGGATTTCCCTGAACTGCTCATGGGCAAAAGCGATTCCGATATAGCGGACGGTTTCGCGGGGTTTGCAGGAGAAAAAAATGGTATCCTCGATAATTTCAGGAGCGGAGGCTTCGGTCGTTTCGACGATTTTGATATGCGCACGGGTTCCCTCGATACCCGGCAGCCTGACCAGGGCCAGAAGAGAAAGGCCGCAGATCAGTAACAGGCGTTTTCGTATATACTTCATTTTATGGACAGACCAGCTTTTACCGTATATAGTATATTTCGTCACGGGCCGACAATTTCTGTAGGGGTTAATAGAAATTTTAAATGCCATTAGTTGAAGAGATTCAGCCATTCATCGCGACACTCAATTCCCTGGGGCACGAACCGGAAGTTGTTGCCCGCAGCGGGGAGTCTCTGGAACCTTTTGTGATTCCCGGCGGGGGTCTGCCCGAAGAGCTGGCGGGTCTGCTGCGAAGTTCCGCCCCCGCCGCCCATAGGGAAGAGGCGGAGACGCCCGCCGGGGACGAGCCGGAAACTCCCCCGGAAGATTCCCTGGATTTCTCATTCGCCGGGGATGAGCCGGAGGCGGGCACTACGGAGGAAGACCCCCTAGTGCAGCAGGATATTTCCGGCCTTTTTGGCGGCTCTGAAGATTTTTCCCTGCCCGATATGCCGCCTGATGAGGAAGAGACCGGAGAGCCTGCGTCCGGCGGCTTCTCCGTCGAAGGCCTTGATGATTTTACTTTTCCCGATTCCCTTCCGGGTGAGGAGGCGGACACGCAGGCGCCCGCCTCCGGCGGTCTGGACCTTGATGATTTTACCTTTCCCGATATAGACGCGCCGCAGCCCGAAGCGGATATGCCCGGAGAGCAATCCGCCGCGGAAACGCCTTCTGATGAGGCCGCCGGCGCGGCGCTGCCGGAAGAATCAGAACGCGATGGGTTTGAGGTCCCCGAGGCCGTTGACGATTTTACGATTTCCGACATGGAAGACGAACCGGCCGCGAAGTCCGCCGACGCCGAGGATATTTTGGCGGATTTTTCCTTTCCCGATATGCAGACGCCGGACCTCGGCGAGGAAGAAGCGGAGGAGAGTCCGGAGGCATCCGAAGAGACAAAAAAGACGGACGGGGACGCTCCTGAAGCCGACATGGATTTCCTGACCGACTTTATGACGGACAGGCCCGAAAGCCGGGGAGGGGATGATTCCGGTGAAGATGATTTTGCCATGCCGGAACTTCCGCAAGAGGATTCCGGGACGGAAACTTCCGGCGAGGATGCCATCGAAGAGCTTGAAGATGTTCCCGAAGAAGAGGAGAGTCCTGAGGAAACTGATGATTTCAGCTTTGATAACGGCATAGAGCTTCCCGGCGCGGAGGAGGACGAGTTCCCTGCGGAGGGTGGGGAACAGGAAACCGCCGCTGAGTCTCCGGCCTCCTCCGATGATTTCAGCCTCGGCGACTTTGGCGCGGACTTTGGCATTCAGGAAGGAAAACCCGCGGCGGATGAAACCGCAATAAATATTCCCCAGGACGCTTCAAAGGTTATCGACGCGGGTTCCGCGTTCAGCCTCTCTGAAGAAGATTTCCGCAGGATGCAGGAGACTCTTCAGGGTCTGCCCCTCAACGTAAAAATTGTTGTTGAAGAATTAATCGGCGATAAGAAAGCGGATGAAACCGCGCAGAAGAACCTGATCCGCATGCTGGTCAAAGGCGCTCCTATCAAGAACATCGCGGCCACGGCGGGGAAACTTGCCGGAAGAACTCTCACCATTCCCAAGGGCTACGCGAAAAGTTCGGGAACAGCCTGGGAGGCGGAAAAAGGGAGTTTCGCGTATTTTCTGCGGGAAACCTTTCTGCCTGTTTTTAAAATTGCCGCGACTGCGGTCCTTGCCGCGGGCCTTCTTTTCTTTCTGGGCTACAAATTTATCTACAAACCCATCCTTGCCCATACTCTTCTGAGCCGCGGTTACGAAATGATTGAAGATGACCGGTTTCGGGAAGGCAACGAACTTTTTACCGAAGGCTACGCGGAATGGCCTTTCAAGGAGTGGTATTTCCGGTATGCCGAAACATTTATCAGAAAAAAGCAGTATCAGCTTGCCCGCGAAAAATACGAGCGGCTTATTTCCGAATATGATGATTACCTGGACGCGAAGGGCGTCAGAACCGAACGCAAGAAGGACGAGTATTTCGTCAGGGCCTGCGTGGAGTACGCGCGTTTTGAAAGCGTTCTTCTTGAGAACTTTGAGGGGGCGGAAAGGATACTGAGGCGGCTTCTTGAGGCGGACATGTACAACTACGCAGGGCTTCTGGAAGCGGGGGATAACTATATCCGCTGGGCGGAGTACGACGAAAAGCGTTTCTATGACAAGTACGAAGAAGCGCGGAAGTCTTACGCGACGGCCCTGGGCGCGTACGGGGATAATGATGAAATTCTTTTTCGTTTTCTTGATGTGTTTATCCATACCGATAACAGGCCGGAAGTCCTGCGCATCAAAAATTATTTTGAGGCGAATCCGAAAAAAGCTGTTGACCCCGTGCGCTACGCGGAACTGGGCGGGTATCTTCTGGATAAAAACGAAGGGGTGGCCGAGGTCAGGCAGATACTTTTCCGCGCCCTGCAGGCTGATAAAACCGTTGCCGACATTCACTATCACCTTGCGCGCTTTTATAACAAGCGGGAAGAACCCGATGATGAAAGGCTGGCCCTGAACAACGCCGCGCATTTGTATGGGGCGATGCAGCCTGTCAGCCGCAGGGGGCTGTGGCGGCTTGTGGACACATACGGGCGCAGCGGGCAGCTGTACGTCAAGCAGAAGTCCTTCCTTGAAGCGGAGGGGGAGTTCAAGCAGGGCATTGAACGCTATGAAGACGGGGTAAAGAAAACCCTGCTCAAAAAAGACGCGAATCTTGGCCGGCTCTACAGCGAACTAGGCGATATTTATTACTACCAGAGCGGAGACCTTGAGGCCGCTTACCTGCAGTTCTCGAAGGCCGAGGACTCCCTGGTGGCGGATCCGGTTCTGTACTACAAGAAGGGCTTCATCCGTTACGCGCAGGAAGATTACTTTGAGGCCCTGCGCGAGTTTGCGCGGACGGAGGAAGCCTTTCCCTCAAGCAGGAATCTTCTTTTTGCCCTGGGCAACGCCAACTATATGCGGAACAACTTTTCCGTTGCCGAGGGGTATTACTCTTTCCTGACCGAACGGCTTGAAGCCGACAAGCGCAGGGCAGGAGAACTGATTCCCGATGACCGCGCCTCGGACAGGGCGCTTATCTCCAATTTGATCAAGACTTATAATAACCTGGGCGTTATTCTCTATAAAATGGGCGAGAGAACAGGAGATGTTCGCAGCGCCTCGCGGGCGATGGTTCTGTGGACAAACTCTTCGGAGCTTTCCGAAAACTACACCCGCGAGCGGGAAACCATGGTGCGTCGCGACACGAAAAACCTGGCCTACCTTAACCTGCGCCAGATTCTGAACCCCCTGCCGAACTACGAACTGCAAATTTACCAGCCGCTGCCGCGGGATATGAATGAGCTTTTCTTTTAAGGAGACGCCATGAATGAAAAACGCCGCGCGATTTTTCGCTTTTTGTTTGTTGTTAGTGTTTTTCATCAACGTTGTTTTGTTTTCCGCAGCAGGCTGGTTCGCCGGCCGCGATTCCCGATCCCAAAAGCTCGTCGGCGAGCTCAAGCGAAATCTTGAACGGCTTGAGGAGCAGCTTGCGGGAAGCCTTGATACAGCAGAACAGCTTGGAAGAATCGTTGAAAATCTCGGCGGCTGCGCGCTTCTGGCCCTGGGCGGGTCTGCCTTTGGCATGTAGGCTTTTACCCGGTAAGCCGCGTTTCCCGGGCTTGCATAACTGCTTTTTCCTATTCTCTGCGTCTGATACGCGCGCCCAGACCCGTCAGCCGTTCCGTCAGGTTTTCGTATCCGCGTTCAATCTGGTATACGTTGTGGATGGTGCTTTCCCCCTCGGCGCAGAGGGCGGCGATGAGCATTGCCATTCCGGCGCGCACGTCCGGGGAGGTAAGCTCCGAACCATGCAGGCGGCAGGGGCCGGAAACCACGGCGCGGTGGGGGTCGCACAGGACGATGCGGCCTCCCATATCAATGAGCTTGTCAACGAAAAACATCCGCGATTCAAACATTTTCTCGTGAACAAGAACGGTGCCCTCCACCTGGGTCGCGATGACCATGGCGATACTGGTCAGGTCCGCGGGAAAACCGGGCCAGGGAGCGTCGTCGATTTTGGGTATGGCGCCGCCGAGGTCGGGAATTACCTTTAACTGCTGGTTTGAAGGTATGCGGATGTCTTCGCCTGATTCTTCCCAGTGGATGCCAAGTTTCGCGAAGGCGATTTTGGTCATTTTGAGGTTGCGGGGGCAGGCGGCGGTGATTTCCAGGTCTCCCTGCGTTACAGCGGCAAGACCAATGAAAGAACCGACTTCCATATAGTCGCTGCCCACGGAAAACTCCGCGCCTGAAAGTTTTTTGACTCCTGTTATATACAGAATGTTTGAGCCTATGCCCTCAATGCGGGCACCCATGGAGTTCAGCATCACGCACAGATCCTGTATGTGGGGTTCGGAGGCGGCGTTCTCTATTACCGTGCGGCCCTCCGCCAGAACAGCCGCCATAATGACGTTTTCCGTGGCGGTGACCGAAGCCTCGTCAAGAAAAATATCCAGCCCCACAAGTTTATTCGCGGTAAAGCGGAAAACGTGGTCTATGTCGACCCGCGCGCCAAGTTCCGTCAGGGCCAGAAAATGAGTATCCATACGCCGCCTGCCGATGACATCCCCGCCCGGCGGAGGAAGAACGGCCTTTCCCGTGCGGGCCAGAAGGGGCCCTGCAAAAAGGAGTGACGCCCTGATTTTTTTTGCCAGCTCGGGGGGTATCTCGCTGCGGATATTCTGCGTGCGGATTTCGACGGAATTGGGGCCCGGTTTTTTGACATCAGCGCCCAGGGCCTGTATGATTTCGAGCATGACGCTTACATCTTCTATATCGGGAATATTTTTCAGAATAACAGGTTCGTCGCAGAGAAGCGCCGCGCTGATGCAGGGGAGGGCGGCGTTCTTGTTTCCGGAGGCCCGGATTTTCCCTTTTATGGGGAAGTTCCCCTCAATATGATATTCGTACATGAAAACTCCTGGATATTTTATGGTTTATTCATCAGGGAGGAAGTGAAACATTCTTCCGCTGAAAGGATTTTTATTCATCGCCAGCCGGGCGGAAAAGAAGTAATTTTCTTCGTTGGCGGTTATACGGATGGTAAAGGGAAAACTCGAAGGCCCGTCCCGGGTCAGGGGAAAGGGGTTTTCCACAACATTGGGAAAAACGGCGTCCGTGATCTCGCTTTCCTGAGCTTCCTGAGGGAAAAGGACATTGTAGATATCATCTCCGCCGACGGAAGATCCTTCCTGTGTGCGGAAAATACGCCGGAAGGATGCCGCGGCTGATCCGCCCCACAGGGCGTCCGCGTCCCGCGGGAGAAGGGCATAATCGAAGAACCTTTTCCAGTCACGGGATAAAAGTAGCTGCCGGGATCTCTCGAAAAAACCCCGGAGCTTGCGGATGACATTGGTGCTCTCGTATTTGCCGAAGCCCTGCCCGTTCCACCTGTACCAGGTGATGTAGGTTTCATAGCCTGAGGATTCCTCAAAGATGTCTTCGAAAAGCAGAAGGTCAAACATCCCGTTGTCGTCTATATCCTGGACAAGAGCCTTGACATTCGCCTGCTCATAAAAGGAAAAAACCGAATATTGCGGAGAATCCGGCTGCCCTTCTCCGCCGGGGAAGAGTATCCAGATATTGCGCCGCCCCTCCGTGTCGGGAAAGACCAGGGACACGCCGCAGGGAAAAGCCTGCTGCGCGGGGAAGGGCAATTCCGAAAAAGAACCGCATACCCTGTGCGCGCCGGCGTCAATGCTTTTTGATGTAACCTGTCCATCCCCGCTGAGCGTGAAAACCTCCACAGAAAACTGAAGCTCCTCCGTAGAACTGTCGAAAAGCCTGCCGAAATCGGAAACATACGTGAAGGCGGCCTTCCGCGTATCCCCCGTCCGGACAGCAAGAAGAACAACTGTGTCGCCGCCGGTTTCGCCCCGGCGGATAAAGGCCAGAGGGCTGCCGCCGCGCGTAACGGGTTTTTTTGAGGCCGGCAGATGCGAGTTGACAAAAAGCGGCAGTTCCGCAGGAGACAACCCGGAATGGCTCTGCGGCGCTTCCTGCTTGTCCTCTGAAACTTCGCCGTCCGCCTGAACAGGGCTGGGGCGAGATGCTTCCTGCCGCGGCGCTGGAGTGACGCTTGTACACCCTATGAGAATAAAGACTGTAAACACGAGAACCGGCAACGCCACTTTTGCTCCCAGAAGCCTGCCGCGCTTTTGGTCACGGCGGTGTTTCAACGCTGTGCGTAACTCAAGGCGGCGCGATTTTACCCGTAAAAGTCCTACAGGCTTCAAAAATAGTTTATCACTTTCCCGCCGCTTTTTCCATAAGGCGGAACACTTCTTTCAGAGCCTGTTCAAAATCTCCTTATAATTCGGAATTCGGGCGCATTTGCGGCGTAAAACGCCGCAAACCGGGCCAGGAAATCGCACGGCGAAGCCGTGTGCTTGCAAAATAGGGCAAAACGGCCCGGCGT
>JAISQU010000045.1 GCA_031274005.1 Spirochaetales bacterium | reverse complement strand
ACCTGGACATAACAAGGTAAAACCCGGGCTTCCAGCAAAAACTTCTTCGACTTTTTCGACTTTGCGGTTAGAAATTCCTGAAATATGTAATCAATCATCGAGTTATGGGTCAAGAATAGCCCCGGAGTATGGGCCGCTGCGCTCAGGTTTTGCGGGCATGAGGCGGTTTCCCGGCCCGGCTGTCTGCGAGGCGGCGGAAGACCTGAAAAAACAATCGCGGCCCCGGCTAAAAATTGCCTTTACCAATTTTTTACCCTGTGATATACTTTTTTCATGAATATTTGTAGATCGTTTAAATTCGGCCAACTGCACATAAAAAAGTATACAGAAATAGTCAAAAAACTATTAGGAGTGTGAATCATGAAAGCAGATACATTGATACGACATGAGGGAATGAATACGTTGATAAAAAACCTGGGTATAAAATAATAGAAAATAGAAAAGATGCGTATAAACAGGAGGATGATAAAAATGAGTTTTAAGGGTACGGTAATAATAAAAAAAGAAGATGCATGGGTTGTTGCAACTTGCCTCGAAAATAATATAGCCTCTCAGGGGAAAACAATTGATGAGGCGCTTGCGAATCTAAAAGAAGCAATTATTTTATATTATGAAGATGAAACAAAAGAGGAACTGAGTTTAATACAAAATGAACAGATTTATGTAACTACTTTGGAAATAGCAATATAGAATGGGCAGCAAATATCCAATACTTCGGCCAAATGAAATTATTTCCGCATTGTCAAAAAAAGGGTTTACTTTCAAAAGTCAAAAAGGAAGTCATGTAAAATATACAAATGGACATTATACTGTTGTTATTCCGATACATGATACCGTGGCTCGTGGAACATTAAGGAGTATATTAATACAGGCAGGAATAGAATTGGATGAATTTTTAAAGTTATTATAAATAAAATAGACTTTTCAGTTATTAGACTTGTTCGGAAACCCGGCCAGTTCCTCTGGGTGCAACTTCCTTTTCCGTGTATTAAAGCGATGGCGTTATGGGCCGCCCTAATATCGTCATTCGGCCTGTGTGCCTTTCTATACGCCAAAACTTTTATTTGGCCTCTTGCCCTGTTACCTTTTTACTATCACACGCTTCGCGTGCGCTTGCCTGAGCATGGCGTCAAGCGCCGGGATGACTGGCTTTGCGCAGCCAAAGACCAGGGCGGCGCACAGAAAAAGAAAGTTGCACCCCCGGCTAAAAAGCGCCTTTACCAATTTTTTACCCTGTGATATACTTCTTTCATGAATATCGAAGGCGAGGATTTTCCGGACGCTCAAATTTCGTCTATTGAATTGGAAGCATCTACGCTCACGGCATTAAGAAAAATGCCGGTGGATATTTTCGACAATGTCTATGTGGGTGAAACCAGGGATACGGCTCTTGTCCTGTGCATCGACATACGGAATTTTAGCAGTTTTCTTCGGGATAATGCCGAAAACGCCGTTTTTGCCCTGATTAAGGATTTTACCTCCAATTTTTTATCCTGCGTCAACCAGATCGGCTGCGGCAGTTCCTACTACAAACTCCTGGGTGACGGCGCGCTTGTCATTTGGGATGACTCCGACGAAAAAAGCCTTCAGGAAGCCCTGGAAGTTTTTACCGTATTCACGGATTTTCTTACCGAAGATCTTTTCGTGAACTCCCCGGCTTTGGGCCTCGCCGGCGCCCTGGTTATGGAAAAAGTATTTAAATATGAAATATCCGCCGAGGTATCGGGCTTGAAGTACCGGGACTATGTGGGCTACGGCATCAACCTTGCCTGCCGTCTGCAAACTCTTGCGGAAAAGGACGAGCTGATTATTAATAAAAAACTCGTTACCGACAAGAACCTCCCCTTTACACTAAAAGAAGAATCAAAAATGCTCCAGGCGCTGCGGCTCCTGAAAGGCGTGAAGGACGAAGACGAGGCTGCGGTGTATATGTATAAGCGCCCCTGAAAAGCGGTATGCACCCTTTTTGGCCTGTTATGGTTAATTAAAAATCAAAATACTGATATTCTGGTGTGCGTATCGTGAAAGAAAAATATACGCTGAAAATTTCCCGGTCGATTTCGGAGATTCCCCGAGAGGCGTGGAACAGCCTTGTTACTCAGGATACGATTCCCTTTCTGGAGTGGGAGTGGTTGGCCGCGCTGGAAGAATCCGGAAGCGTCTGCCCCGGAACGCACTGGTATCCCCTGCACCTTAGCCTGTGGGACCGGACGCGGCTTGTCGCCGCCGCTCCTTTTTATCTTCGCACTTCGAGTTACGGCGAGTATGTTTACGATTACTTCTGGGCCGAGGCCGCCGCTTCCTTAAACCGGCCCTGGTATCCAAAACTTGTGGGCGCGGTTCCCGCGACGCCGGCTGAGGGTTACCGTTTTCTGTGCGCGCGGGAGGTAAACGAAGAAGAGCTTACGCGCCTTATCATCTGCGCCGCGGAGGATATTTGCCGCAAAAACAATGTCGCCGGGCTGCATATACTCTTCGCCGATCCGCTTTGGGGCGCGGGTCTTGAGGGGCTGGGTTTTACCGCCTGGGAACATTCTTATTTTTTGTGGGAGAACGAAGGCTTTAGCAGCTTTGAGGACTATCTTGAGCGCTTCAATAAAAACCAGCGCAGGAATATCCGCAGGGAGTACGCCCATCCGCGGCGGCAGGGCGTTACGGTGCGTATCGTTCCCGGCGAAGAGGCCGGGGAAGAACACTTTCGCCGTATGTTCGCGCTTTTTACCATTACCAACGACAAGTTCATTCCCTGGGACGCCCGCTACGTTAACGAGGAGTTTTTTCTGCGGCTGGAAAAAGACTTCCGCAAAAATATCGCTTTTGTGGAAGCCCGCCGCGCGGACGCGGCGGAGGGCGGGCTTATCGCGCTGGCCTTTCTGATACGCAAGGGCGGCCGCCTCTGGGGCCGCTTTTGGGGCGCGTACGAAGATGTAAAAGACCTGCATTTTGCCGCCTGTTACTACGCGCCCATAGACTGGGCCATCGGGGAAAATATCCGCTTTTTCGATCCGGGCGCGGGCTCTCCCCATAAAGTGCGCAGGGGCTTCAGGCCCGTGACCGGCAAAAGTTACCACAAGTTTTTCGATCCGGTTCTGGAAAGGCTTTTCAAAAACAACATAGACGCGGTAAACGACTACGAAAGGCACACCGTAGAGGAACTGAACGCGGAACTGCCTTTCAAACGGCAGTGACTCTTTGTGATACCCTCATGCTTAATGTTTACGCAGTTTTACCAGAACCGGCAAATGGTCGGAGAATTCTTTTTTCGGCGCGCCGGAAGCGCTCAGCATAAACTCGCCGCGCACAACCAGAAAGTCCTCGAACACCAGCCCCGCCTCGTCGACAAGCCCCGCCGATAGAAGCGTGTGGTCTATGGTTTCCCACGCGCCGCGGTAATAATACGAACCCGGATGCGGCGGGTCATCCAGCCAGGGGGAATAGAAAATTACGGGGCCGGCCAGGGAGCTTTCCGTCTTTTCTCCTGTAACATACAGGGGAATAAGGCTCTGCGCCGCGGAACTGTCCGCGGCGCCGGAAGCCGAAGACGCCGCGAAAGAAGCGGGCATCAGCGCCGTAGCGTAGGCCCCGGCCTTTCTGTCGTACTCGTCGATGTTTTCGTTTAAATCTCCCAGAATGAGAATTTGCGCGCCGGGTGAGTCCGCCGCGATCTCGCCTATGCGCCTGGCAAGAGTATTCGCCGCGAGCCTCCGCGAATTTTCGGTTGCCGCGTCTCCCTCGGTTTTTGCCTTGAAATGGCAGATAAACACCGTCAGGGCTTCGCCGTCCACATCAAGAACGACTTCAAGAAATGAACGCTGGCCGAAACCCGAAGACGGCGGGGTATGCCCGCGCAGCTCCTGCACGGGAAAACGCGACAAAAACCCCACGCGGATGGCGGAACCCTCCGTCGGAAGGGTCACTCCCCAGCGGTACTCCTCATCATGCAAAGGCCCCGCGGCCAGATCCTCAAGCACCTTATCGTTTTCTATCTCGACAAGAGCCGCGAAATCCGGTCCGCCGGACGCCGACGCCGCGATGACCCGGCCCACTGCGGCAAGTTTTTTCGCGTAATCGGCCTGCGTCCACTGCCCGCCCGCGGGATCAAACTCGGCGTACTCTGTCCCGTCCGAAACATCGTCAAACGCGTTACACAGATTGTAGGAAACAAATGTATAGCCTCCGCCCTCTTCTGGTCCGGAATCCAGCGAGCAGCTCCCGCAGGAGGACAAAACAAAAATTACGCAGACCGCAGTCAGAAAACACCTCATGGTATACCCCGGCGCAGCCGGGTGAATATGGTTTTACCGGCCGCGCTTTACTGTCTTTACTATATATAACTGCGTAATTTCGCGTTCCGCTTCAAAAGAAAGCGATTTTTCTGTAAATTTTTCACCTGTTATGGCTTCAAAGGCTTCGATATAGCGCTGCGACACCGCCTCACGCACCGAATCGGGAATTTCCGGCGCTTCGCCCTCGCCCATAAACCCCCGCGCTATAAGCCAGCTGCGGAAAAACTCCTTGTCCAGCTGCCTCTGTTCGCCGCCCGCGCGGAAGATTTCGTCGTAGCTGTTCGCATACCAGTAGCGGGAAGAATCGGGCGTGTGCAGTTCGTCGGCAAGAACGAGGCCGCCGTCCGGCGCAAGACCAAACTCGTATTTTGTGTCGACCAGAATAAGCCCGCGCGAAGCGGCAATTTCCGCGCCGCGGCGGAAAAGGGCCAGGGCTTTTTCGCAGACCTGCAGCCACACTTTGGCCGGAACAAGGCCCCGGCGTACAAGCTCCTCACCGGAAACCGGCTCGTCATGCCCCACCGCTTCTTTTGTGGACGGCGTAATAACAGGCGCCTCGAATTTCTGGTTTTTCTTCATGCCCGCCGGCAGGCTCGCGCCCGGCACAGCCCTGCCCGCCGCGTAGTCCCGCCACGCGGAACCGGTCAGGTACCCGCGCACGACAACCTCCGCCGGAATAATCTTTACCTTGCGCACAACCGTTGTGCGTGCGGACAGGCTTTCTATAATATGATTGGGGCACACATCTCGGGTCCTGTCGAACCACCACAGGCTCACGCGGCTTAAAATCTCGCCCTTCGAGCGAATCGCCGTGAGGACTCTGTCAAAGGCGGAGATCCTGTCCGTCACCGTAAGCAGAAGCCTGTCCCCCAAATCAATAATATCCCGCGCCTTGCCTGCGTGCAAAGACGTTCCCGCGGGAAGATCGCCGGCGGAAAAACCCCGAAAAAGCGTATCGCTCATTGAAACAGCCGCAAACCGGCTAAACCGGAAATTCCGAACGGCTGGACACGACGCGCGAGAGAAGCCCGTAAGCCAGAGCCTCCTCCGCGTCCATCCAGAAATCCCTGTCCGTATCCCGCACAACCTGATCGAAGGGCTTGCCCGTCTCCTCCGCGATAAAACGGTTCACCTGGTTACGCACCTTTTCCAGCTCCCGCGCCTGGATTTCTATATCCGTGGCAACCCCCCGCATGCCCGAAAGGGGCTGGTGAATCAGATACCGGGAATGGGGCAGACCCACGCGGCGCTCCTTCGGCGCTCCCAGAAGAATCAGCGCCCCCGCGGAAGCGACCAGGCCCATACCAACCGTCCAGACCTCCGGCCCGACAAATTTCATCATGTCGATAATGGCGTAACCGGCGTCAAGGTCTCCCCCGGGTGAATCAATAAAAATCTTTATGGGCCCGTCCCCGTCGGCCTCCAGCAAGAGCAGCCCCCGAATCGTTTTCTCCGCCAGAGCCTTGTCAATTTCCCCTGACACCAAAAGCGTCCGCGTCTTCAAAAGTTTCTGGAAAACCGCGTCGCTCTCGCCCGCCTTGTTTTCTTTCGCATCCTCATCCTCAAAACGCACCATAGCGCACTCCTGTAACACCTTTCGTTTTTATATCATTATAACAGGAATAGGCAATAGTGAGAAGGGAGCGTGGGGACTCAATGGGTGCACCAATTTTTTCCGTGCGCCTTTTTTGCTTCGCAAAAAACCGGGCTTTCCGCTTCAATCTTTTGGCTGCGCCAAAAGGATTTACGCTGCAATCCCTGGCGCGGCCCAAGGGCT
>JAISQU010000344.1 GCA_031274005.1 Spirochaetales bacterium | reverse complement strand
CGGGGACTATGAGCTTGCGGCCGATATTACCCTTCCCGGCGGGTGGACGCCCCTGGGAACAGGAGATGCCCCGTTTAGCGGCGTTTTTGACGGCGCGGGACATACCATTACCCTGACAGGCTTTGATACCGCCGGGGTTGTGGGGAATTCGTGGAGCACTCCGTGGGGTGATGATACATCACTGAGCGGACACCCTGTGGCGGCGGGAATTTTCAGTTATACGGAAAACGCCTCTATTAAAAATCTGAATATCACGGTAAACACAAGCGTTTCTTTTGAGATAAACTCTGATAATGATTTTCATTTTACCGGGATTGTCGCGGGCTTGGCCAAAAATACGATGTTCAGAGATATTACCGTTTCCGGCGGCGGCCTATTCAAAGCGGCAAAAACGGACGGGGACGGGATTTTAATATTTGGCGGCATCGCGGGTTTTCTTGAGGCGTGCAAAGTATATGACTGCGTCGTGGATATTGAGCTTGAGGCCGAAGTTACGGGAGCGGAGGCAAGCGTCGGCGGGCTGGCAGGATTTGGTCATTTGGAAGGCTGCTTTATCGAGAACAGCGCCGTGAAAAAGGACGTGAAAGCCGTGGGTACCCTATCCGGCGGTACTGACATTGGCGGATTGGCTGGTCGTTATACCACCGGACACATCAAAAATAGTTACATGGAAGGCGATGTGTACGCCGAAACCAACATTACCGACGGCGCTGAGACATCGGTGGGAGGTTTGGTAGGTAGCGGTCATGGTAATAATAAAAGCATCATTATCGAAAACAGCCATGCCACAGGAGATGTAACAGCCGTTACTACCGGAGACGGCACTGATGACAAAACTGCCGCAGGAGGGATCATGGGATATACCTCGGATGAAGGAGGGGGGAGTACCTTGATAAAAAACTCTTACGCCGCCGGAACGGTAAGCGCCAGCGCTGATACCGGCCACGTTGAAGCCGGCGGTATAGCGGGGCGTCTACGTTATGACAATGAAACCCAGATTACGGACAGCTACGCAAGCGGAGATGTAGAGGCGAACGCTGCGGGTTCCGCTTGGGCAAGCGCCGGCGGCATTATAGGACAAGCCAATAGTTATGGCGGCAGCCTGAGCATCACGCGGTGTTACGCGACAGGAACGGTAACCACGAATGCGGATCCTACCTGGGCGATTGCCGGCGGGATTATAGGAGGATCCTTTGGTAATGGCGATGGCGGCAGCCTGAGCGTCGAACAGTGTTACGCACGGGACAATATAGTCGCCAGTTCTTCCGGCTCTAAAATGGTCGGCGGGATACTAGGCAGCGTCGGGCCGATAACAGGCCGCAGCATAAGCGGCTGCGCCGTCCTGTCCGCCTCTGTTTCCGGCTCTTCCGGTTATGTTTTCCGTATCGCGCCTTCCGGCGCGGGCATTACCTTTACCGACAACATCGCCCTTGATACCATGACCCTGAGCGGAAACCCTTCCATTACAAGCGACCCTGCCGGTGTGCATGGAGAGAGCAAGACTTCCGCCGAACTGTCGCAGCAGGAAACCTACGCCGACCTTGGCTGGGATTTTCCGGGTAAGTGGAAGATGCAGGACGGCTATCCCGTATTAAGCTGGCAATAACAGATTCCCTTTGGTTTAACGCACAGCCGCCGCTTTTAAGCGGCGGCTGTGCGCATATAAGAACGCGTCCGAATTACGCGAATTATCATAATGAGGCGCCGCCAAAATCCGCGCGCTATTATAACCGGGAAAATGTACATAACATTGCCCTGCTCCCCGCCTGCCGGCGGGCACACAATCACGGAAATGGCGGACAGGGCATAACCAGCACGGCAATTGCTGCGCAATTGCGTTGTTTTCAGGAGCGATGTTTTTTAGCCGGTAGCGCACTGGTTACTTTCCCCGCACATTTCCGGTCGGGACTTTTTCTCCCAAACCTTTGGTTTGGGAGAAAAAGTCCCTTGACCCACCCCCCTGTTTTGACTACGCTGATTCTGTGGCCGCGCCGCGGAAAAACCGTAAAAACAGCAAAACCCTCATACTTGTGGTGTATCTTCTTCTGGGTGTGTCATGCCTTGTCTGGCTTGCGGCTTATACTTTCTATTTCCGGGAACAGCCCGGCGCGGCCTATGAGCCTGGCGGCGGCCTTGATGAGCTTGCGAAGAACCTTCCGCCTGTTGCGCCCGGCGGGCGGCAAAGTTCTCCGGCCGCCGCGTCTGAAAAATCCGGCCCTGAAATGCCGCGGGAAACATACGGTGTGTCTTCCGCGGGCGCGCAGCGGGAAAGCCGGCCCGCCGCTGAGGCGGCCCGGCCCCCGGAGGGGGCCGCTGCGGGGCAAAAGCCCGCTGTTCGGGCGGCTGAGAGCGGGCGGCGGCCCGTCAAGGGTAAGATAGCCGTCATTCTTGATGACGCGGGTTACCGGAACGACTTGTTAAAAGCCTTTTTACGGTTTCCCGGCGAACTCACCATATCCGTCCTTCCCGGCCTTGCCGGAAGCGCCGAGGCGGCGCGCATGATACGGCGGGCCGGCAAACAGATGATGCTCCACCTGCCCATGGAACCCCAGCGCGGGGAAAATCCGGGGCCGGACGCCATCCTTACCGCGATGGACGACGAAACGATTAGCCGGCTTACCCGAAAGCATATAGCGTCCCTGCCGGGGATACTCGGCGTCAATAATCATATGGGCTCCCTCGCGACTGAAAATCAAAGGGTTATGAGGCTCGTTCTGGGAATCATAAAAGAACAGGGGCTGTTTTTTATTGATTCGCGCACAACCGCGCATTCGGCGGGGCCGCCTCTGGCGCGGGAACTGCAGCTCCCCTGCCGTGAAAGATCAGTATTCCTTGACAACGATCAGAGCGAAGAGGCCATCAGGAAATACTTTGAGGCGGGAAAACAGATTGCCGTGCAGCAGGGCTGGGCCATTATGATAGGCCATGTCTGGTGCGACAGGCTGGCCGGGCTTCTTCCGCGCTTGTACGCCGAAGCGCTGGACGAAGGCTACGGGTTTTATTCGGTATCGGAACTTTTCACGGGGGCCGGCAGGTGAAGATTCTCGGCGTTGAAACCTCCTGTGACGAATGCGCCGTCGCCGTTGTCGAAGACGGGCGGCGCGTGCTTTCCAATGTTATTGTCTCTCAAATTGAGGTTCACAAACCCTTTAACGGCGTTGTGCCTGAACTCGCTTCGCGCGCGCATATTGAACTGATTCAGGATGTGTACGAAAGGGCCCTGAAAGAGGCGGGCCTTGGCCTTGATGACATAGACGGGGTTGCCGCGGCTTCCCGGCCGGGGCTTTTGGGCGCTTTGCTTGTCGGCCTGTCTTTCGCAAAGGCTCTTGCCTGGACGCGGGGGCTTCCTTTTGCCGGCGTCGACCATGTGCGCGCGCATTTGTACGCGCCCCACATCGAAAACGATATTTCCTATCCTTATTTAGGGCTTCTTGTGTCCGGCGGTCATACCCTGATTACCCGCGTCGGCGGTTTTGATGAAGTTGAGGTTCTGGGTACAACCATTGACGACGCCTGCGGGGAAGCCTTCGACAAAGTAGCGAAATTCTACGGTTTTGGATTTCCCGGCGGAGCTGCGGTCGACAGGCTTGCGCAAAGCGGCGACGATTCGGCCTTCTCATTTCCCTATCCTTCCTTGCATAAAGGGGAGCGCCGCTACGATGTCTCGTATTCGGGCCTGAAGACGGCGGTGGTAAACCAGCTCGATATGTTTCTGAACCCAGGCTGTGAGAAAACTCACGCAAATATTGCCGCTTCATTCCAGAAAGCCGCCATAGGCATTCTGGTGCGCCGCCTTCTGCTCGCCGCGGAGGATACGGGCCTGCGGCGCGTTGTCGCCGGCGGCGGGGTTGCCGCGAACTCCTGCCTGCGGCTGGCCCTCTGTGGCCGCAAAGACCTTGATGTCATTTTTCCGTCGCCGGTTTTATGTACCGACAACGGCGCCATGATTGCGGCTTTGGGGTACGAACTGCTGCGGCGCGGCAGGACCTCCCCCTGGACAGAAGGCGCCTCGGCGCGGGTCGCGGGCCTGCGGCATGGATACCCATAATATTGCCCGCGGCTCTTGCCTTTTGGCGCAAGTTAGGTTAACGTTTAAGAAGAGTGATAAGCGAGACGGAAGTGAAACACATATTCACGCTTGCAACGGCGGAAAAAATCAGGGATAAGTATCCCACCAATCCCTTTTACGCGGCTCAGTGTCTGGAAGATATTCTGGAATACTTCCCCCCGGAGACTATCTCCCGGGAGGACGGCGAGGCTATTCAGAAAATTATCTCGGAACTCCGGGTACAGGAACCGTCGGCTACCCCCACCGTACAGTATGAAGACGCCGTACTCCGCCAGGAAATTCTCGATTTTTATGTTCCCAAGTCTCTGGTTAACGCGATCCTTGCCTCCGGCGGCATCCCCAAAGATTCGGCGATTACACAGATAGGCGTCGGCTTTATCGACATAGCCGATTACTCATTCCTTTCCAAGTTTTTGTCCCCCAAAGAAAACCAGATACTCTTAAACGGACTGTATTCCTGTTTTGCCGAGGCTCTGCGCCGCAAAGGCGGGTACCTCAACAAAATTGAGGGTGATTCAATCATGTTCCACTTTGGGGGCCTTATAGACCCCAATGTGCGGAATATGGACCGCAAGGATGAGTTTAACTATATTACAACGCAGTTGTTCACGACCTGTGTCGAGATGCAAAGGCTCTGCGACCAGTTCAACAACGCTGATGAGACCCTCCTTGATTATCTTAACGACGAAGAAGAGAAAACCAGCGTTCGGGACGCCTTCGGCATCATCCATTTTATGCGCAATGACGCCGTCATGGCAAATATTTTCAACGCCCTTTTTCAGATTCGCATCCGCATAGGCGCCAACGTGGGGGAGGTCAGTATTGGAAACTTCGGGCCTCCGGGCAGCAAGCATTGGGACATTATAGGAAACCCCGTTATCGAAGCAAAGCGTATGGAATCCACGTCTCCCATAGGGGGTCTGCGTATTTCAGAATCGTTTTACAAGGCTCTGGAACGCAACGGCATTGTTGCTGAGTATTACAAAAGTTTCCTTGCCGAGGCGAAAAAACTTAATGGGTATTTCCGCGAGATAAAACAGGAAGAAGTATTTCAGTTCGGTTCGGTACTCCTGAAAGACAAGAAAAATGTTTCGTTTCTGACATATTCGGTTCAGGTTAATCCCGGCCTTCCCGAATCAATTATCGATCAGATTTCCCTCCTTCTGGAAAAAGGTGAAACCGGCGCCGACAGGATTGTTGATCTGATCATGTATTACCGCGGCAACAAGCACATTATTGAAGCCATAGAAGACCTGTGCGCCGGGCGCAAAATACGGCTGCGCAAGGGGAAAATGGTGTTTTATCTTTTTCCGGAAAAATTCCAGAGTTCCCTGCGTATTATGGGCGGGGACAAGGCCAAGGTGGAAGTGTTTATCGAACAGAAGTACAGGCTTTTCGATGTACTTAAAACACTGGGGGGGTATCAGGACAGGCTGAAACTTCCTTTTCTTGCGGAAGAGCCTGTTCCCTTTCACGATTATGAGCAGTACATGGATGAGCAGCTCCAGAAGATTAATGATACCTACAAACGGAGCATAAAAAACGCCATCCACAATACATATTTTTACAATGTCATTTTTCCCCTGATTTTCAAGAGTATCAAGGCAAGCATTTTGGAATATCAGGCTGTGCTCCAGCACAAGAAGCTCGAGGAAGAAGCCCAGAAAGGCGCGGCCCTTTTGAGCAGCGCGCATATTTCCGGGGAAGATCTTCAGACCACCGAGTTGGCGGACGGCGAGGAACTGGAAGACCTGGAAGAAGTCGAGTCCCTGTAGGGGCGGTAATTCCGCGCGCGAATCTGTTTGGGCCCTGAGCTGGTTCCAAAATGAAAACCGTAATCATTCGCGCGCATTTTTGCATGCAAAAACCGGGCTTTTCGGGGCTGCGCTATCGCTCCGGCCCCGGCTGCGCCGTGGCTAAACCCCTGCAATCCCTTGCGCCCCACGGGTTTCAA
>JAISQU010000149.1 GCA_031274005.1 Spirochaetales bacterium | reverse complement strand
CACGCGTGAGCGTGTTCTGGATAACAGGTAACAGGGCAAGAGGCCCAAAAAACCTTTTGGCGTATATAAATGCTATGGGCCGAGCAAAAAAGGCGCACGGAAAAAATTGGTGCACCCGTCCGCCTATGCATACGGATACAAGACCGCAGTATAATAAGCTAATCCGTCCATCAATCAATCAATGCCGGAAGCTCCGCTGGCCGGTGAATTTCATCGCGGCGCCGTATTCGTTACAGGCTTCTATGCTTTCAAAATCCCGCAGGGAGCCGCCGGGCTGCACAACGGCCGAAACCCCTTCTTTCAGGCCCACGTCTATACCGTCCCGGAAGGGGAAAAAGCCGTCGGAAATCATGACAGAACCGGGAAGCCCCCCCCTGCGCTGCCTGACATCGGCCAGAACCTCCTGTCTGCCCTCTTCGGGCGCGTCGGCCAAAAGCCTGCCGAAACGTTCCCAGGACAGCCTGTCTGCCAGCTTGCGGTACGCCTTCTCGCGCGCAATCTCCGCGACCCCTACCCTATCCTGCTCGCCCGTGCCTATGCCTACAGTAGCCCCGCCTTTTACGTAAATAACGGAATTGCTGGTAACCCCCGACTCTACCAGCCACCCGAAGAGCATGTCCTCATATTCGGCCGGAGCGGGTTCGCGCAGAACGCTGTATTTTTTTCCCTGATATTCTGTCTGCGCGGGAAGAAAATCGGCGGCTGTGCGCGTCACGGGATTATAGGATGTTTGCACGATAAGCCCGCCGTCCAGAAGCGATTTATAGTCAAGAAAAATCTGCCCCGCCCAACTGCCGAGATTTTCCATATTGCGGATGCGCATAACGCGCAGGTTTTTCTTTTTGGCAAAGACCTCCATAGCGCCTTCCCCGTATTCCGGCGCGACAACAACCTCCGCGTAGTTTTCCGCGATGGCCGCGGCCGTTTCCCTGTCAACCTCGCGGTTAAGGGCCACGGCCCCGCCGAAGGCCGCGAGCCTGTCGGCAAGAAAGGCTTTACGGAAAGCCTCGGCGGCAGTGCCCGCCGTTGCCGCGCCGCAGGGGTTGTTGTGCTTGATGATGACCGCGCAGGGAGTATGAGAAAAATACCGCAAAATGTTCAGGGCGCTGTCCGCGTCGGTTATGTTGATTTTTCCCGGATGTTTTCCCGATTGAAGCAGTTCCACATCAGAAGCAAGCCAGCGCCCCGGCTTCAGGGTCTGCACGTTCCCTATGCGCAGATTCCCGTTGACAAGACGGTACATAGCCGCCGGCTGTCCGGGGTTTTCCCCGTAGCGCAGACCGCGCTTTTCGCCATCAAGCAGCCATTCTGTTTTTTCGTAAAAAAACGTATGACGGGCGCGCCCGTCGTCAAACGTAATTTCCATGCGGGAAGGGAAATCTTCCGCGACAATTTTTTTGTATGATTCCTGTAATTTTTCAGCCATAGCTCTTCCTTTATGTCTTTTTATACTAAATGACAAGAAAAAAAATTTCTACAGTAAAGTCGAAAAAAAGAGAAAAAACCAATATTTAAAAATCGGTTCGGATATAATTATGAGAATTTTTCTTAGCATGTATGAAAAAATAGACAGAATTTTTCTGTTTCATGGGCGTGTCAGGACGTACCGTAACTTGCTCATGGTTTGCGCCTGCACACATAACAGCTTCCGGCGTGCGCCGGAATGACGGGTTTTAGCTCTGTAAAGACTGAAAAATTGTCAAAAAATCTAAAAAACAGATATTTTCAACTATGTTCGCATATAAATTCGTGAGAATTTTTCTTAACATGTATGAAAAAATAGACAAATTCCCCTATGTTTTAAGATAACCCGCCCTTCAGGGCGGGGTGAGTCATTCTTTTATTTCATAAATAGTGTCGGCTGCCGCGTCGGGCAAAGCCGAAAAATAATCCGCAATCGCGGCGTCGTAGCCGGCCGTGTGCCGGAAGACCTTCTTTGCCAGCCGGAAGCGGGTCAGTATATCCATGCGGCCGCCGCTTTTTTTCAATTCTTCAAGCAAAGCAGGATAATCCGCCGGGTCGCAGACAGCCGCTACCCGCAGAAAATTTTTCGCCGCCGCGCGGAGCATACAGGGGCCGCCTATGTCTATATGCGTTCTTGCGTCTTCCGGAGTGGCGCCGGCCGCTGCCGAGGCTTCTTTAAAGGGGTAAAGATTCACGGCCACAAGGTCAAAAGCGCGGGAGCGCGTACGCCGCAGGTCCTCCTGGTGGCGGGGGTTGTAGGTTTCGCTTAAAAGCCCCAGATAAATACGGTAATCAAGGGTTTTGACAAGCCCGCCCTGCATCTCCGGCTGGCCCGTATATGATGAAACCTGACAGAGGGTATCCGGCCCCAGAATCTTTTCAAGAGCGGCGTACGTACCGCCTGTGGAATATATGCGTATGCCGGGGCAGGCCGCCGCGAGTCCCCTGACAAATTCTTCCAGCCCGGTTTTGTCCGCCACACTGATAAGGGCGTTCCTGAGCGAAACGGCCTTATCGATTTTTTGCACCCTGTTTAAATTCATTGCCCTGATTGCCTCCCGCGCGCCTTCGCCGCCTTGAGCGTATTATATAAAAGCATGGTAATCGTCATGGGGCCGACGCCGCCGGGTACGGGGGTGATTTTTGAGGCCACGGATTGCAGGCCCTCGAAGTCCGTATCTCCCCTCAGGCGGAACCCCTTTTTCTTTGAAGCGTCCGGTATCCTGTTGACCCCGACATCAATGACGAGCGCGCCGGGTTTAACCATATCGGCCGTGATAAGCCCCGCCTTACCCGCCGCCGCTATGAGTATATCCGCCTGCCGCGTATGGCGGGCAAGGCCGTCTGTCGCGCTGTGGCAAACGGTAACGGTTGCGTCGCCCCCCTCCCCCTTGCCCAGAAGGAGGTTGGCCAGAGGCTTTCCCACCGTGGGACTGCGGCCGACTATAACCACATGCCTGCCCCGCGTCCCCACCCCGGCGGCCGCAAGCAGTTTGATGATGCCGTAGGGGGTACAGGGATAAAACGAATCCTGACCCAGCATGAGTTTTCCCAGATTAAAGGGGTGAAAGCCGTCGGCGTCCTTTGAAGGGTGAATGCTTAAAAGAACCCTTTCTTCGTTGATATGTTTGGGCAGGGGAAGCTGGACAAGAATGCCGTCAACGCGGGGGTCTGCGTTGCATTCTTCGACAAGCCGTATAAGCTCTTCTTCCGCAGCCGATTCAGGAAGACGCCTGTCCAGGGAAAACATGCCCGCTTCTTCCAGCGCCTTTTCCTTTGCCGTAACATAAGAAACGCTTGCCGGGTCTTCGCCCACAAGGATGACGGCAAGACCCGGCCGCACCCCCCGGCCCGCGAGCCTTTCGGTTTCCCGGCGTATATCCTCCCGCATAGCGGATGCGATCTTCCTGCCATCCAGAATTTCGGCCATTCGTCCTCCTTACCGCGCCGTCTTTGTAGCACATTCTCACAGAAAATTCAACGCCGCGGTTTGAATGCAGGGCAACAGCACTTACTTTTCCCCGGTTATAATAGCGCATTTTTTGCGGCAAAGCCGCAAAAAACCGGGCTTTTCGGGGGTTCCGCCGCTGGCGCGGACGCTTCGCGCCCCTTCAATCCCTTGCGCCCCACGGTTTTTTGCACTTTATGCAACTCGATTTTTTATAGTGGGGGTAAGTGCTGTTGCCCTGGTTTGAATGTTTGAATAGACAGATCCCGCATAATCTCCCTATAATCATAGTAGACTTAAATAAGGCGGTGGGTTTCCGGTATGACTGGCAAAATAGCGTGTCTGGTTTTTTTTGTTATATGTCCTCTTATGCTCTTCGGGCAAAGCGGGGAAGATTTTCAATTTGAAATTATAGAAGAGGGGGAGAGCCGTACAATTACCATTACCCTGTACACGGGTTCGCTCACGGAAGTCCTGATTCCGGAAGAAATTGACGGACTGCCCGTTACGGCCATAGGAGATCTCGCCTTCAGCGCCTTCGACGGTGAAACAAAAACATTTACGGGAATGGGCCTGAGCCAGGTTACCATTGCGAATACCGTAACTTCCATAGGGAATTACGCTTTTTATCAGAATAACCTGGTGGCGCTCGAACTGCCTGCCGGCGTAAGCGCCATAGGCGAGGCGGCCTTTGCCGGGAATCAATTAACCAGCCTCGTCATTCCCGAAGGGCTGAAGTCTTTAGGCGTTGAGGCTTTCGCCAGAAACCATCTGTCCGGGGTGAGCCTTCCCTCTTCCCTCACGTCCATCAGCGGCGAAGCCTTTACAGAAAACAAGCTGACATCTGTTGATATTCCCGGCGGCGTAACATCCATAGGGAATTACGCCTTTTCATGGAACCAGTTAACCGGCCTTGTTATTCCCGAAGGAGTAAAAGTTATAGGCGAAGGCGCCTTCGCGGGAAATGCCTTAACGGATATAAGCATTCCCGATTCGGTAACGGATATAGGTTCCGGGGCCTTCGCCCAAAACAAGCTCGTCTCGGTCCGCCTTTCTGAAAACATGAAGTCCATCGCGGACGCGGTATTCGCCAAAAACGAGCTTGACGCCATCCTCATCCCCGCGGGCGTAGAAACCATAGGCGCGAACGCTTTTTCGGGCAACAAAATAACGGAAGTTGTCATTCCCGATTCCGTAAAAGCTATAGGGGAAAAAGCGTTTTTTTTTAATCCGCTAACCGGCGTCACCCTGGGTAGTAATGTCAGCCTGGAAAATGATGCATTCGGCAGCGGCTTTCCCGCTTTTTACACCCGGTATGACAAAAGCGCGGAAGTGTATACTTTCAAAAACGGCAGGTGGAATTATGGTTCGGTTCCTTTTGAGCTGGACTTCATCCGGCAGGGAAACAGTCTGACACTCACCATCGCCGGCTACACCGGAACGGGAACCGACGTACAAATTCCCGGCAAAATCAAGGACATCCCTGTCACGGCCATTGCCGACAATGCCTTTGCCGGAAACCGGCTTACCGGCGTCAGCATTCCCGCCGGCGTAAAAACCATTGGCGATAACGCGTTTGAAGGCAATCCCCTGAGGCACGTTACCATTGGCTTCGGCGCGAATCTGTCCGACTCCTCGTTCGGAACGGCTTTTTACAGATACTATTACAATAACGGACAAAAAGCGGGGCTTTATATATATGAAGAGGAGGCCTGGAGTTCGGACTTCCGGTAAGCAAGCGGCCGGCCGCCCTACTTCATGATCAAATTATTAATCCCGTCCCAATCATCAGGCGGGGGCGCGGCGAGGTAATCGCGGCATCTTTGCGCATACAGGCGAGCCACCCTGTCTTTTTCATCATGGGCCGCGATGCAGTCAAAAATTTCCCCCGCCGCGGTAAACTCCCGCCTCTGGTAAAGAACCATCGCGGCCTGCCACGCGGCAAAAGCGTCAATCTGCGCAGCGCCGGCCCCGGCGCGTAAACCCAGAAGTTCGTACAGCCTTACAGGGGTATTAATGCCCACAACCCTCACCCGGTCCAGGCCGCGGCAGAGAAACTCATTGCCTGTTTCTTTGCGGGTATATTCGCTCATCAGGATTCCCCCCGTATTGTACTGCTTGTTTACCCCCTCAAGCCGGGCGGCAAGGTTGACCGCGTTCCCCATGATCGTATAATTCATCTTGTCGGAAGTACCCATATTGCCCACAACCATTTCGCCGGTGTTTATACCTATGCGGGTATAAAGAGGCGAGGGACTCAAATGCTCTTCCATAATTTGCAGGTTTAGCTCGGCTTCCGCCTGCTTTATACGAATAGCGCTGCGGCAGGCAAGCGCGGCATGATCCGCGCGGTACACAGGCGCGCCGAAAAAAGCGATAATGGCGTCCCCCTCGTATTTATCGATAGTTCCCTTGTTTTCCATGATAATATCGCTCATCACCGTCAGGTAGCGGTTAAGAAGATGTACCAGTTGTTCCGGGTCAAGCTGCTCCGAAATGCCTGAAAAACCCTGAATATCGGTAAAGATGGCGCTCATCTGCCGCTTGCTCCCCCCAAGCTGCAGCAAGGCGGGATTGGCTATAAGTTCTTCCACAACATCTTTTGAAACATACGTTGAAAGCGCTTTGTTGATAAACTGCTTTTCCCTGTCCGAAACAATGTAAGAAACAAGCTCCCTCACCACAACAGCGGTAAAAGCGGACAGCGCCGGCCCCAAAGGGCCGACAAAAATACCCGTATACCGGAAAACGCCGAAAAACGCGGCCCCGAAAAACACAATCCCGCCGCCCCCCGCAACAGCGCGCTGTACAGGTTTAAGACCCCGTACGGCCAGAATAAGAAGAAGGGGAAAAACAAGGCACAGCGCCGCGCTCCACTGCGAGCCAAAAGGCGTGATAAAGGAACCCGAAAGAATGGTATCAAGCACAACCGCGTGCGTACCGACATTCACATACTCCCCGTAGAAAGGATTTACCCCAATATCGGTAGTGCCCGTATCAACCCGGCCTATGATACAAAACTTTTTTTCAAGACTCTCCCGAAGGCGGTTTTCGGCGGCTGCGTAGTGCCCCCGCGCGCCCTCAAGATATTCCGCAAGGGTCGCGATATACTCCGCCTCTTTGCGTATCTCCTGCGCGTCCCGCGGATAATCGCGTTCCAGCCCCGGCATCAAAGCCTGTACCCGCGCGCCCAAATCCAGAGGCAAAAGGGACGGAAGCAGCCCCATTCCCCCGGCGCGCAGGCTCACCGAACGGCTGAACTGCTCGTCGGATTTTTGCGCCAGGGCAAGGGCGCGCGCCTCCCGCGCCTCATCAAAAAACCTGTTAATCCTGTATATCAAACCGGAGGCCGGAGCAAGATCCGCGTCAAACTGCGCGAAAAAAGAAAGCCCGGAATTCTCAAGCCCCGCAAGATACTGCTCCAGTTGGCTCTCAAGCTCTTCCAGACGCGAAAACTCCGCAAAAGAAATATGGGTAAAACTGTCGCGGAAATTTGTCTTCGGCCAGTCCAGCATCATCCGCCCGCCCGTATCCAGCGGTATCACAATATCGCGGCCCGCGTCGCCGCCGGGAATCCTGGCGTTCCTGAGAATGAGTCTCTGCCGTTCAAGACGCAGCGCCGGATTGCCCAGGTATTCCATTAAAGGTGCAAACGCAAGCTGAAGATACCAGTAATCGTGTACCTTTTGCGCAAGAAAAATCCGCCGCCGCACCCCGTCATCATCAATAAACACATTCGTAAACCCCGCGCCCCGGACAGCCTCCAAAAAAGAAGGAATGGGCGGAAGCACATCAACAAAAGCGTCTTCCACGGCATCGCCCGCCGCGCTCAGCGGATAGGCGAACTTCTCCTCCGCCGGAATCCGCCGCCGGGACTGCTCCCCCTCAAGGGCCCTGGCCTGAAGATTTACCGTCGCCCAGGTATGCCCGAAAAGCGCCGCCGCCTGGGCCAGATAAACATCATTATCACGCGCAATTCCCGAAGTCCTCTGAAAAAGGCCAGACCCCTCCTCCCGGATAAACTTAAGCAAATCCTCCCCATAGCGGTCCGCCTCGCCCCGGCTTAACCTTCCGCCGCGCAGCGCCCCCAACAAATCAGAAACATTCGTGTTTATATTCTGAAAAGTCTTTTCAAAATCCGCCGGAAAATTCCTGTCAAAGTAAACCGTATCTATTCCCTGAGGACTCTTATCGATAAACTCAATATCAAGAATAGCCGCCAGCGCCCCGTATTCCTTAAGCCGCAAAAGCCCGTCCGCCATTACAGACCGGGGCCAGGGAAAAACCCCGTTATACGCAATAGCCGCGTCATCCACATCAAGAAAAACCACGGAATCAATCCGCTGCCGGTCGGGCCTTCCCCTAAGAAAAAAATCGTAAACCCGGTCTTCCAGAGGCGACAGAACCCCCGCCGCGTACAGCAGGGCGAAAAAAGCCCCCGAGGCTAAAGCGATAACAGCGTTTTTCAGTGCGGACATTTTAAGGCTCTCCTTTCTCTGATACTCTATATAGGGAGAGAAGCGAGTATCCGGGCGGCGGGTTTATTTTCTTCGGGGTTTACAGAGTGGCTGTATTTCATCCGGGGGCAGATTTGTGGTCTTCGCGATTTTCTCCACGCTCCAGCCTTCCCGTAAAAGGTTTTTAGCGATTTCAAGTTTGCCTTCTTTTTTGCCTTCTTTTTTGCCTTCAAGTTTGCCCTTTTCTTCTCCTTCTTTTTTGCCTTCTTCTTTCCATCTGTCAATATACCCGGCTTCCCGCAAAACATCGTCTATGGTCAGGGTTCCGTTTTTCATATTCATAACCTCCCGCATTATTTTCGGATTCGCGCTCAATACAGCGTGAAGATAAGAGCCAAGGGGGATACGTTCCCTCTTCCCGCTGCTTGCTCTTAGTATACTATCCGCGGCCTGAATATCCAAATCATTGGTCAGGCCCCGCAACCACAGGTTATTCGCCTCCGACAGTTTCTTTGTTTCAATGATTTGCACAGGTATAATGGTTCGGCTTACAACGTATATGCCGCTGTCGGTTTCTTCTACCTGATGCTTTCGTGTTTCTTTCAGGTATTGTACCAGTTTACGGGGAAATTTGGAAGCTGCAAAGGTAAGAGTCATATCGGTTATATCCAGATGGTTCAGCGAGGCATATAAACAGGCGTAGCCGCAGACTTTGTAAAAATCCCAGACTGAAAGATAATCGGAGGGGCTTTTATATTCCAGTAAATTTACCTTGCGGAAGATTCGGGCAAAGTTCTTGTCTATTTTGACATTCCGCGCTTTCCTGATGATAACAAGGTCAATCCGCAGGGGCTCGGAGGTCAGTTGATACTCGTATTCATATTTAAGAGCTTTCCCGTAAGCAATCAGTTCCAGTTCTACCGCCTCACGGAAGGCCGGATGCCAGGGGATGGCTTCCGTTCGCTTTTTCGTCATAAGGCCTCCGCCGTATTGTTTCTAATACTCATAAGCCCCCATGTCCGGAAGGTCGTCCTTATTCCGGGGCTTGCCGTCCGGGTCTGTGGTGACGGCCGACAGATCCGGGGTTCTGTTGGCAGCGTAATACGCGCTGCTGCCCGCGTTATAAGCCGGACTGGATGTTGAGGATAAATGATAGTCCCCTTCCGTAGTGGGCGAACCGGTCTCCGCCTGCCGCGGATCGACAAAACCGGGATCCGCGTTTTTATTGCCATC
>JAISQU010000262.1 GCA_031274005.1 Spirochaetales bacterium | reverse complement strand
AATATAGTAACTTGTTACATTACAAAAAATTAGAGCAACAAGTTCTGACTTTCTTTTTCCTTACTTTTTCGACTTAGTGGTTTTTATATCTGTGTCTTTAGTCCAATCAAGGTACTAGTTCTCTCTTCTTCCAGCATTATGGAAAAGCGCTTTTTTATGTCGGCAAGAAACCGGGGCCATTCCGTCCTGTCGATAAAAGGATTGCCGGCGGAAGGGTTTGCGAGCATCCTGCCGCGTTTTCCAACTGTGTCATTCTGGTTGGGGTGATTGCCAAGCGTAATATCAACAGTTTCTCCTTCCAGCCGGGTAATGCCGTCAATAAAACTCCCGCGAACGCCTTCCGCGTCAAGCCCATATTCCCGCAGAAAAGGAAGATTCAGGGTGTTAAAGCCCGCGCCTCCGTGCATGGCGGCGGTGCGGCGCGTATTCCCGTCTGTCACATCAAAAAGATACGACATAACGCCGGGAGAGTGCCCCGGCGTCGATATGGCCCGTATGGTGGTATTGCCAAGGGGAATTGTGTCGTTGTCTTTCAGTTCAACGTCGGGGGTAAATGGTTCAAGGTAAGAATACGGACAATCTTTTAAAAGCATCAGTTCCGGCCGTTCCCGGAACATTTTGGCGTCCTCCGCGCCTAAAAAGGTTTTCGCCTGCGTAAGCGCGGCGATTTGAACTGTGCCGCCAAAATGGTCGAAGTGGCCGTGCGAATGTACAATGTACTTGATGTCATAAAGAGAAAATCCCAGTTCCCAAATTGAGTTAATGAGAAGGGGGTAGGTATGAGGGAAGGTTGTGTCAAGCAGGATAAGCCCGTCGCCGGTATCAATGAGGTGAGAACTTACAGATGTATTGCCGACATAGTACAGATTGCCGCATATCTTAAACGGACGGATCGCGTACTTGTGGGGATATTTATAGGCATCCATGAACGTCTGCGCTGTTACCGCGTATTTGCTTTGCATATTTCCTCCTTCGAGTTCCCGTCCTATCCGAAAAACAGGTTGGGGATAAATGTTACAAGCTGCGGGATCATGGCGCAGATTACCATTGAGATAAGCAGGGCGGCGACAAACGGAACGATAGCCTTTGCCGTCTTTCCCACCTGCGCGCCTGAGATTCCGCAGGCAATAAACAACAAATTACCCACAGGCGGAGTTACGCCGCCCGTAACGGTCATCATGCTCATAACAACGCCAAAGTGAATGGGGTCAATTCCGTACTTTTTTACAACGGGCATAAACAGCGGGGCCATAATCGGAATAATTGCCGCGTCAACCATGAAACAGCCTAAAAAAAGAAGAATACCCAGAATGACAAAGATGATTATTTTAGGATTCTCGGAGATACCCAGAAGCATGCCTGTAAGCTGCTGGGGAAGCTGCACGCTGGTCAATATCCAGCCTAAAATTTGCGAGGAAGCCATAACCATCATGATGGCCGCCGTGGTAATGGCGCCGTTTATGAATACCCTGGGAATCATTTTCAGTTTGAGCTCTTTGTTGAGAACCCCTACAAGAAGCCCGTAGGCTACGCCTATCGCACCCGCTTCGGTAGCCGTAAAGACACCGCTCAGAATGCCTCCCATAATGATGACGGGCATCATCAGCGCGGCAATGGAGGATTTTAACGAAAGGTATCTTTCTTTCCAGTTGCTTTTGGGTTTAACGGGGTAGCCGCGTTTGCGGGCAATGACGAAAGCTATGGTCATAAGGCATAGGCCCATAATAACCCCGGGGATAATTCCCCCCAAAAACAGTTTGCCTATGGAATCGCCGGTAACAGACCCGTATACGATGAAGGTGATACTCGGCGGAATAATAGGCCCCAGACAGGAAGCGCAGCAGGTAACCGCGGCGCCGAACTCGCTGTCATATCCCTCGTCTTTCATGACGGGAATGAGCATGGACCCGACGGAAGCGCAGGCGGCCGCCGAAGAACCGGACATCCCCGCGAAAATCATGCTGGCAACGATAGTCACATGCGCCAGGCTTCCCCGTATATGCCCCACAAGGGCGGAAGAGAGCCGGACGATGCGCTTTGTGATGCCGGCGGAGTTCATAAGCTCCCCGGCAATCATAAACAGGGGAATAGCCATTAACGCGAAGTTATTCGCAGTGGTGAAAAATCTCTGCGGAATGAGTTCCGGGGAGATCCCCGTATTCAGAATATAGAAAACGACCGCGCCCGTTGTTGAAAAAGCCATGGGAATCCCCAGAAGCATGAGAATCAAAAACAACAGAAGCATTAAACCAATCATAGCCCTCCCTCCGTTTCCATGTGTCCCGGCTCGTGCGGCGCGTACTTTGTACGCACGTCATAAATCGCCGCGCGGACGGTGTTGACGCACATCAAAATGGACGCGGCGGGCGTAACAAGATAGACATACCCGAAAGAAATCTGCATGGCCGGAGTGAGCTGGCGCATGTTTCCCCGCGCGAAAGCGTAACCGTAAATGATCAGATACACGCACAGGCACAACATGAAAACATAAACTCCCAAATACCAGTACCTTTTGATTTTTCGCGGTAAATACAATGTCAGAATATCTATGGTAATATGCCGGTAGTCCGTAATACACACCGCGGAACCGAACAGGATTGTAGCGTAAAAAAGGAGTTTACACATTTCCTCCGACCAGGCGAGAGAATTTCCCAGTACGTAGCGGCAAAAAATTTGCAGAAGGACAAGGATGACAAAGGCTGAGCTTGTAAGCAGTATGATGCCTTTAAGAAAACGGTCGTAGGCATCCCAAAACTTTTTCATAGGAAATTCTCCTTCCTGACAAACAGTCTTATCTCAAAGAGAGTATAGCTTTAACAAGCTCATCGTAGTCGTACATTCCCTTAAGCTGGTCGCGGACCACTTCCTGAAGTGTGGAGCGAATCTGCGTCATGGTATCGTCGGAGAGTTTTATCCTCTTGACGCCCTTGTTCTGGAGAGACGCGTAAAGATTCTCCTGGGAGGCTTCGAACTCCGTAATGCCTTTATCCGTGGCTTCCTTCCCCGCGTCAATAATGACTTTCTGCTGTTCCGGGCTCAGGGATTCAAACACCTTCTCCGCAAGCAGGATGCTGCAAATAACGCCGGTGTGGTTGGTCGAATTGCTGATTTTTAATACCTCGTCGAGCTTGTTGGCGACGAAGTTGTCCACGCCGTTTTCAAAAGCGTTGATAACGCCGGTCTGTACGCCCATATAGACATCGCCGAGGGCCATGGGGGTGGGATTGGCTTTGAGGGCCTTAAACATGTTCACATACAGGGGAACCTCGGGAACACGGATAGTCAGCTTCTGAAAATCCGCGAGGGTCTTGATTTCTATATTTGAGGTCCACACCTGGCGCATCCCTTCATCGACTATGCCGACGTGCCTGATGCCCTGCTGCGTTCTGAAATCCTCAAGCACCTTTTGGCTTATCTCGCTTTCATAGAATCTGTGCATGTGCGAGGCCGACTCAAACACAAAGGGCAGCGAAAAAATAATAAACCGGGGTTCAAAGCCTTCCAGAGCGCCGGTGGCGATGAGGCACATTTCCAGGGTACCCATCTTGAGTCCCTCAATATAATCGCGCTGGTCGCCCAACTGGCTGGCGGGGAACACCTGTACATCCAGCGAACCATTGCCGTTTTTGTTGGCTATAGCCGCGAAATTACTTACCACACGGGCTATAAAAGTGTCGGGGGCGTTTGTCATGGCGAATTTCAGGACTTTCGGCGCGGGCGCCTGAGCGGAGCTTGATGCCGGGGCAGATGTTCCCGAACTTCCGCTTCCCGAACACCCGCCCAGGACGAGAATCAAAACAACCGTCAGGATCATAGCGCACAGGGTTAATTTTGTCTTTTTACCTTTCATTTTAAATTTTCTCCTTTTCCTTGAATTGTCACGCGGTTTCCAACGTGAATGGGGTATGGTACTATGAGTTTTTCAGGTCAGATATAGTTGTTTTTTTAAAAAATGTACGGATTATCCGAAATTCTAAAAAATTGTCCATGAATCGAAAAACTGTTCATTTGAGAAACGAAACCGGTTC
Organism: Spirochaetales bacterium; assembly: GCA_031274005.1. Classification (GTDB taxonomy): domain Bacteria; phylum Spirochaetota; class Spirochaetia; order DTKZ01; family DTKZ01; genus JAISAF01. The sequence goes on along the minus strand of JAISQU010000262.1, from coordinate 8,344 downwards.
CCCTTTGGGAGACTGTTCCCGCTGCCCGTGCTGTATTCTGTCCCGGTACTGTCCCGGCGTGCAGTTCTCATGCTTCTTGAACACCCGGATAAAGGTATGATCCGAGTAAAAACCCGTAATATGGCCTATCTCTTTTATTGTTGTCTGGGTCATGCGCAGAAGTTCTTTGGCCTTTTCAATTCTGTATTTGTTCAGGTAATCCACAAAATGTTCCCCGATTTTTTCGTTAAAAAGCGTACTCAGGTACGAAGCCTTTATCCCCGTGTATTCGGCGACCCGTTCCAGACCCATTGTGTTATCCGAATAATGCTCGGCAATATACTCCTTTGCCCGGACGATATGCCTGTGCTGGTAGCGTCTCTGGTAATCGGCGAGCAGCGTTATACCGCGGCGGCACACATGAACCAGATAATCATGATAGGCCGCCTCATTATCGGGTTTGGCCGGTTTTTCCCCGGTTTCCAGCGAAACAGCCTCCTGAACAGGAATTCCAAAGGACAGCATCATGGTAGTAAGAGAGCTCAGAAACTGATCAAACCTCGCCGTTCGTTTTTCCTGATCGGAGGCCGCGTCAATCTCATCCAGCAGATTAACAAGAATCTTCTCCGCCTCCCCGGGTTTATTCTGCGAAATTTCCGATGACACCTGGCTCATCCTTCCCGACAAATAGAACTGAAACTGCATTGAGTCTTTGGCCTCTTCATCCGCGTTATCAAAAGCTGCGCCGAAATAGCTCTGATAGCGTATATCCTCCTGAGCCTCCCGGTAAAGCCTTCCGACATCCATCAGGCCCGCGTAAGTTTTGCCGCCTCCGACAAGCAGAGAGGGTACAAGGGGTTTTGTATCCTGCGTTATCCTGTTCATAAGAGCGAGGGTTTGCTGTTTCGCCCTCAGAACCGGCAGGTCCTTCTCATAGCGGAGGACGGCCGCGAGCGTCGTTTTATCCATTTGCACAAACGCGTATGCATCGCTTTGCGAGGCAAAAGACTGGAACTGCCTGCGCACAGTAAGAAACGCTATATCCTGTTCAAGATTGATCAGTTCGCCGGATTTGTCCGGCAAGCTAAAAACCAGCACTCCGTACAGATCCTCAGGATGAAAGGGGCTTTGAATATTTTTCAGGGTGGAGGCCGCCTGCTCAGGGGATTCTTCCTTTTCGGACAAAAGCCCCGCGAGGAGTTTCTCCATAACAGCCGGACGGACGGTATCAATCAAATCAGAAAGTTTACCGCGGAATTGAGAAGCCTCCTGAAAGGCAAAAGTAAGAAAATCATATTCATTTCTGACGGTATCGGACTTGTGTACGGAAAGATAATCCGCGTTTGACGTAATAAGATGGAGCAGCCGCTGCATGGGGGTATAAATACCCCTGGCCACATACAGGGAAAGAAGGATACCGACAAACAGTATGGAGAAAATGACGGGCAGCACCCCAAAGAGCAGTTGAAACCGGGGCGCTTCAAAGTGGCTGTTGGCGACCTGATACAGAAAGTGCCAGCCGGTCTTTCGGGAAAATCTGTAAAAAAGCCTAGACCCTTCGATCATTTCCGCCCCGGCGGGGCGTTCTTCCTGAAAGTCTCCCACAAGCTCTTTAATGTTCCGCGCCGGATACTGCAGTTCGGAGGGGAAAAGCGGTTCTCCCCCGGCATCATAGATATACACGGGATTTATCGTGGGATTTTGGTATACCGTTTGCAGGAGAATCGCCGGATCAAGTTCCGCAAAGCACACTCCGTTATGATTGGGAACCGAAAAGAAAAAATCCACGGCAAGAAAAATACGCCCGCCCAGCCTGATAATGCTGCTCTCGGCATCCAGCTGATACCCCTTCAAGCCCCCTCCCAAATAGGGCGTAATAAGCGAGGGTTCCCAAAAATCCCGCAGATACGCGCGCCGCGAATCAGAAGAAAGAACAGAGTCGTTTCCCCTGATATATAAATACACCTGCCGGAATAAATCATTTTTGTCCACAATGGTATGCAGAATATTCGCCACCCGGAAATTGCGGGAATTATCGGTCATGTCGGGCACGATGATCGCGCGGACAATATCCCTGTTTGTAATAAGCTGGTAAAGGGTGCTTTGGGCGTAATCACGGGTAAACTCCATGGTTGACACAATCTGGTCCAGGGCGTTTTTCGAGGCGGCTTCCATGTTTTCCCTGTAGTTTTTTTCCATAAGGCGGATAATGAAAATATAAAACAAAACCGTAAGAATAAAGGAAAATCCGACGATAAGAGCCAGGGATCGAAAGAAAACACTGTGCATCTTATAGGTAAAGATGAAACTGCTCACCTTCTTTCCGCTCATCCGGCCTTTTATCCTCATGCCGGATAGTATATCATATTTTTGGTTAAAACTGCATGCGCCCTTTCACAACTTCCAGAAAGCGGTTTGCCTTTTTATCGTCGGGGCGGATGGCGAGGGCGCGGCTGCAATCCTCATAGGCCATGATATAATCGCCCAGGCCGAAGTAGACCTGAGAGCGGGCAAAAACCGCGTCGAACTGGTAGGGGTCGAGGGCGGCGCAGCGGTCAAAATCGTTTAAAGCGCGGCGGTGGTCCTGCATAAAACGGTACACAACCCCGCGGTAGTAGTAGGCCCGGACATTTTTCTTGTCCAGCGACACCGCCGCGGTAAAATCCTCCAGGGCTTCCTGGTAACGGGAACTGCCGAAGTAGGCCATGCCGCGGTGAATGTAGATAATCGCCTTCATTGACGTTTTCGGCCGCCGGGAAAGGAGTCTGCTGTAAATAGCGATGGCTTCTTCGTAACGCCGGTCATTGTGGGCCGTCAGGGCGTCAAGCAAAAGGCCGTCGTTTGTTTCTATAAGCGATACGGCAAAATGAGGATTCAGGTTTTTTCCGATACTCGTCTGCTCCGGATAGGCCGCTCCGGACGGGGCTTCCGCCGCGGCCTGTTCCTCCGGCGGGGGCTGCGTGTTTTCGGCTGCGGGCATCTCGGTCTCGATTTTCTGAAGTACGCTCTCGCGCCGCTTTCTCAGTTCTTCCTGAAGCCGGCGCTGATAATCGCGGATCTCCTGAAAAATAGTATCGACAAGGCTCAGATTCGCGTTTACCGCGGCAAGCCGCCGGCGTATGGGTTCGTCAAAGGGAGTAAACTCCGCCTTGTACAAAAGCTCGTGCTCAACCTCCGCCCATGCGTCCTGCAAAATCGTGCGCAGCTGCACCTCGCACAGAACTTCCTCCTGCGTGACGCCGGCGATAGTGGTCCTGCCCGCCAGTTTGATAATAAGGTGAACCGCCTCGTAGCCGAACTCCCGCGGTGAATAATCCTCGCCCTTGCGTTCCCTTTCGACAACCTCAAAACGCCCGCGGATAAGATCCTCCACCCGCACGGCGTCTTCCCCAAAAGCGCAGATGATGCGCATTCCTATTAAATCGGTAATAAGAACGGAATTGTCCCTTTCCAGTTCGGCGTGCCTGTCCGGTTTTGAGTTAAGCTCTTTTGCCTTGCGCAGGACTTTTTCGAACAGACTGTCGAATGTTTTTAGCCGCCGCTTCAGGGTAAAACGTATGCCGGAATCCGCCATCAGGGCCAGAAGGCCCGCGGCGAAATCCTCCAGATACTTTTCGTAAACCGGCTGTACCCCTGCATAGAGCCGTTCCAGGATAGTCCGAGAAATATCCTTCAGGGCTATCCTGTTCATGGGTTTTTACGTTCCCGCAAGCAATTTGTTGATGGAGGCGGCAGCCCGCCTTCCCTCACCCATGGCAAGAATTACCGTCGCGGCGCCAAGAACAATGTCCCCCCCTGCGTACACATTATCAAGGGAGGTCTTTCCTGTTTCGTCGACGATGATGTTGCCCCGCCGTGTAACCGCAATATCGGGGTTCGTCTGCGGAAGAAGGGGCGCGGACTCATTTCCTATGGCGACAATCACGGCGTCCACATCCAGAACATGTTCGGAACCTTCCACAACAACAGGACTGCGCCTGCCCGAAGCGTCCGGTTCGCCGAGCGTATAGCTCAGGCACTCCATGCCTGTAACGCGGTTTTTCTCGTCGCCGAGAATGCGTTTGGCGTTTTCAAGAAAATGGAACTCAACGCCCTCCTCCCCCGCGTGGATGACCTCCTCAACACGGGCGGGCATTTCCTTCTCCGTCCTGCGGTAGACAACGTAAACCTTGTCCGCACCCATGCGCAGGGCTGTGCGGGCGGCGTCCATGGCGACATTGCCCCCGCCCAGAACCGCGACGCGCTTCGCGTGAAAGATGGGCGTATCGGCATGTTCGCGGTCATAGGCCTTCATAAGGTTTGAACGGGTAAGATACTCGTTGGCGCTGAAAACCCCCACCATGTTCTCGCCGGGTATATCCATGAACTTGGGCAGCCCCGCCCCTGTTCCCACAAAAATCGCGTCAAACCCGTCTTTTTTGAAAAGGTCTTTCAGGGCGCGGGTTCTGCCCACAAGAAAATTCAGGTCTATCGTAACGCCCAGCTTTTTCAGCGCTTCGATCTCGCGGCTTACGATTTCCTTGGGGAGCCGGAACTCCGGAATACCGTAAATCATAACGCCGCCGGGTTTATGAAAACCCTCAAAAACCGTTACCGCGTGTCCGGCCTTCGCAAGATCCGCGGCGGCGGCAAGCCCGGCGGGGCCTGAACCCACAACAGCCACTTTTTTTCCTGTCTTTGGGGGAAGAACCGGAGAGTCGGATTTCCCGGCCCGGCGTTCCTCGTCGGCGACAAAACGCTCAAGCCTGCCTATGGACACAGCCTTCTCAAGACTCTTCAGGGACTTGCCCACCGTGCAGGTGGACTGGCACTGAACCTCCTGGGGGCACACCCGGCCGCAGATAGCGGGAAAAAGGTTACTCTGCCGCACAATGGACAGGGCCTCGTCGAACCTGCCTTCGGCAACCTTCACAATAAAACCGGGAATATTGATTTTAACCGGGCAGGAGGCAACACAGGGCGCTGTTTTGCACTGAAGACAGCGCAGGGCCTCTACCCTGGCCTGCTCTTCGGAATACCCCACGGCGACCTCGCCCATGTTATGACACCGGACTTTCGGGTCCTGGGCGGGCATTTCCTGGGGCGGAATCGCGATTCTGTCCCTGGCGGAAAGCGTTTTGTCTTTCAGGCCGGCAAGAATTTCGGCGGCGTTTTTCTTTAATACTTCAGCATCGGGATGGTTACTCATAATTTTCCTTACCTGTTCATGGTGTTCATGGAAGGGCTTATGACCGGCCTTCCAGTTTTTCTGCTTCCATTTCGAGATGACATTTTTCGTGAGCCGCTGTTTCAACGTCTTTATAGGAACTCATACGCAGCAGCATATTGGAGAAATCGACCTGGTGGCCGTCGAACTCAGGCCCGTCGACGCAGACAAACTTTGTCTTGCCGCCGACAGTAACCCGGCAGCCCCCGCACATTCCCGTTCCGTCAATCATAATGGTATTCAGCGAAACCAGGGTAGGCACCGCGAAGGGCCGCGTGGTCTCGGCGCAGAACTTCATCATAATGGGCGGCCCGATAACCACAACCTGAGCGGGTTTGGGGTCTTTTTCACAAAGCTCCTTCAGAGGTTCGGTAACAAGAGCTTTTCGCCCGTAGGAACCGTCGTCGGTAACAACGATAAGCTCATCGGCGATGGCTCTCATCTGGTCTTCCATAATGAGCAGGCTTTTATTGCGCGCCCCCATGATAATGATAAGCCTGTTCCCCGCCTCCTTCATGCCCTGGGCAATGGGGTACATGGGCGCGACGCCGATTCCGCCGCCAACGCAGACAACCGTCCCCACCTTTTCTATGTGCGTAGGCCGGCCCAGCGGGCCCAGAATATTCTGGATACTGTCGCCCACGTTCAGCAGGGCAAGTTTATGGGTGGAACTGCCGACAGTCTGGAAAATCATGGTGATTGTTCCCTTCTTCGCGTCCGCGTCTGCAATGGTGAGGGGGATCCTCTCCGCGAATTCAGCGTCCCTTTGAACGATAACAAACTGTCCCGGTTTACGCTCCTCCGCTATAAGCGGCGCCTCAACAACGATCTTGTATACTTCGTCCGAAAGTCGGACTCTTTCAATGATTTTATTCATGATGGAATATATTACTAAAAAAAGCTGGAAAGTGGCAAGGGGGTAGCCGGGATGCGGTTCGCACAGGCGAACCGCATCCCGGCAGCGGAAATTGCGGTAAATGTCACCAGTCCCCTTTTTGTTTAACCGCAAAGCTCCTGGTTAGAACGCAAGCGCGAAGCGATTGCCGTCCCGCTTATGCCCCATCCGCACATTTCCGTGAAAGCGTTCCCGCCGGTAGGCGGGGCGGAAATTGCGGTAAATGTCACCAGTCCCCTTCTTGTTTAACCGCAAAGCTCCAGGGCAACAGCACTTACTTTTTCCCGGTTATAATAGCGCATTTTTTGCGGCAAAGCCGCAAAAAACCGGACCAGGAAACCGCACGGCGAAGCCGTGCGCTTGCAAAATAAAGCAGCGCGGCCCGGCGTATACAAAACCCCTGCCGTTTACCAAGGCAGCCTGCCTTTAGGCAGGCTGTACGCCGGCCAGGAAACCGCACGGCGAAGCTCTAAACTTGACCCACAAATAAGCATGCGGAATATAAACCGCGAAGTCGAAAAAGTCGAAAAAGGGAAGAAAAAGAAGGAAAAACCGTGGTATTTCCTTCTTTTATCTCAAATCTTACAAATTACCTGGATATAACAAGGTAAAACCCGAGCTCCCAGCAAAAACTTCTTCGACTTTTTCGACTTTGCGGTTAGAAATTCCTGAAATATGTAATCAATCATCGAGTTATGGGTCAAGAATAGCCAATATATGCGTGGTTACTGATACGGCCTATATTGCAGATTATGTCCCGGATTACAGCATAATGAATGGGCCGTTCCTCTACAACGATTATACCTATATCCAGAAACTTGCTGATTCCGGCTGGCATAAAGAAATGATAACGGCCTGTTCAAAGCAAGGGATCAAGATTCTTGCGATGAATTGGTATTTTGGTTCACGATACATTATCTCCGATCGTGTAATTAAAGCCCCCTCCGATATGACCGGCCTGAAGATACGAGTGCCTCAAAACAAAATGTGGATAGAGACACTTGCGGCAATGGGCGGCAACCCAACGGGGCTCGACTTAAGCGAAGTGTACAGCGGCCTTGCGCAAGGAGTCATTGATGCCGCAGAAGCTCCATTGTCCACTATATTTGGACATAAATGGTATGAAGTAAAAAAGAAATTCGCAGCAACCGGTCATTTCAGAGCATTTCTTGGACTTGAGATGTCTCAAGTTTTTTTTGATACTCTTTCAGCGGCAGCACAGGCTGTCCTGACAGAGGAGGCTGAAAACAGCGGCAAGATATGCAGCAAGCTCACGGCTCAGACAGAAAGCGATTGGCAAAAAAAACTTGAAGAAGCCGGAGCTGTTTTCAACGACGTGGATATCAAAGCCTTTCAGGATGCGTGCGCCGTTGTCTATACAAAATTCCCTGAATGGAGTCCGGGATTATACGACAAAATCAAGAAGGAACTCGATAAATAAAATCCTAAGATGTATTGCGGCAAAAATGCCGATCTGCTTTTTTACAGGAGTCAATTATGAAACGGGTTTTTGCAAATTTCGAAGAAGGTGTCAGTTGTTTGGCGTTGACAGTTGTGATTGTCGTTGTTTTTATCAATGTCATTGCCCGGTACTTTTTAAAAAATCCCATCACCTGGTCAGATGAGATCGCTGCGACCGGATTTGTTTGGTGCATCTTTCTTGGTGCAAGCGCGTGTTATAAACGAAAAATGCATATAGGTATTGATATTATCATAAACCTATTTCCGCAAGACGCGCAAAAAATTATTTCCGTGCTGTCAAGCATATTTATGCTGGCGACTAATCTCATTCTTGCATATTTGAGTCTGCAATTTTCACTGTCGGCCTCAAAAAAACTGACGGCAATTCTGCGTTTATCGTATTTCTATGTTGATATTTCCGCGGCTGTCGCGTTTGGATTAATGTCTTTTCATGCATCGCGCAATCTAATAGAAAGTGTCAAAAATCTGAGGCGAAGATGCCCCGGGAGCAGGCTTCCGGACATCTTCGCCGGATAGCAGGAGAGGATGGTATTCCATGAGCTTCATACCTGTAATTATCTTATTTTCTCTTTTTGCGCTGAATATTCCTGTCGCGTATGCACTCATGGTTTCATCGCTTTCCTATTTTCTGTTTATTGACTCATCAATGCCGGTCGACATGATTTTCCAGCGAATGATAGCAGCCGCAGAATCGTTTCCGTTATTGGCCGTTCCATTTTTCATTGTTGCCGGGACGCTCATGAATTATGCGGGCATTTCAAAAAGATTGATGAATGTAGCGG
>JAISQU010000242.1 GCA_031274005.1 Spirochaetales bacterium | reverse complement strand
AAAACCCAAAGAATATGAGATATTTAGGACGATTTTGCTTCATTATTTACTCCTTTTCTTTGTCCGTGTCTGTCTGTGTCGTCCGTGGTTATTCCTACTTCTGTGTAAGACAGTACACTTTCCAGAGGAACCGGATGCCTTAATTGGGCACGTCCGGGTCTGTGGGGGCTCCGGGTGGGTAACCGCCCGGTTCTACCCGGCAAGTCAAATAAGTCGAAGAAACACGCTCGAGGCGGGAATCTGTTCATAATTGGGGCCTGCACGCACAACAGATCCCGGCGTCAAGCGCCGGGATGACGGGTTAATTACCGGACTGGCGAATGGCTGCTATAGTCACTCTTATTTAGGATAAGCTCTAAACATACCGATAGCCCTTGGGTTGCGCCAGGGATTGGAGGGGCGCGAAGCGGCCCGCGCATAGCGCGGGCGGAACCCCCGGAAAGCCTGGTCCCGGCCTGAGGCCGGGAGGCGCCCAAATTCTTACTCTTCCACTACTCTCTATTCCCTATTTCCGCTCCACCTTGAATTTTGATACCTCTTTGACTAATACGTCTATGTTTTCCTTGTTCTGGCCGCTAATTTCGTTAACCCGGTTTATCGCCACGTTTATTTCGTCGGCCCCGGCGGACATCTCGTTCATCCCGCTTGTTATTTCCTGGGTTACTAGTTCCAGATTTTTGCTCTCCCGGATAACCTCGCGGCTGCCCTCAAGCATCTCTCCGGAGCCGCTCTTGACCATTTGGGTTATTTCGTTCAACTGACCTATGGCTTCAAGAATCTGCCTGCTCCCGGTACTCTGTTCCTCCATGGCGTTGCGGATGTGCGTCTCCTGATTCGAGACAGTCCTGACCTCGTTGTCTATGGCCTCAAACTTGTTAAGCACGCTGCCGGTGGACACGGTTATTTTATCGATGCAGTCTTTGATCTTCCTGAGCACCGCGGAAATGGTCTTGGACTGCTCTCCGGAACTTTCCGCCAGTTTCCGTATCTCGTCGGCTACTACCGCGAAACCTTTTCCCGCTTCCCCGGCGTGGGCCGCCTCAATCGCAGCGTTCATGGACAGGAGGTTCGTCTGGCTGGCTATATTTTCCATCACCGCGTTGATCTCCAAAAGCCCCTCTGACTCCTGGGCGATCTCCTGAATATCCGTGGAGACCTCCTGTAAACCCGTGCGTCCTACCTCGGAAGCATCTATCAGCTCCTTAACATTGTCGGCGTTCTTGATCAGTGTTTGGGTAACGGAATGGATGTTTGCGAGCATTTCTTCTATGGCGGAAGAGGACTGGGCGACGCTGGCGCTTTGGCGATCCACATGGCCGCCCAGTTTATCGATATTGAGGGTGATCTGCTCCATGGTCGCATTGGTTTCGGTTACAGAGGCCGACTGGTTTATGACCCTGCCTTTTATGCTCTGAATATTGGTGGTAATTTCATTAACCGCCGCGGCCGTCTGGGTCATATTGCTGGCAAGCTCGTTTCCGATATTAAAAAGGGCAGCGGCCTGGTTTTTAATGATGATCACGAGGTTTTTGATTTTTTCCAAAGTCGCGTTAAAGTACCGGGCCATGTCGCCGATCTCGTCTTTGGAATTAATTTTGACTGTTTTCGTAAGGTCTCCCTCCCCTTCGGATATGTCCTTGAGGGTATGGGCCACATTGACGATAGGCTTAGTGATACCCGCGGAGACAAAGAAAATGATTATCGCCACAAGAACAACCGCTATTACCGCTATGATGATGGTAAAGACGGTCATGGCGTTAATATCCGCGAGGATTACGTCCTTTTCGGTACACATCATCATGGACCAGGTGGCCCCGGTTTGACCGATGGTAAAGGGGAAGAGGACTACTTCTACATCTTTGTTGATAGCGCCCGCGTATTCCGAAAACCGTACCATTTTCCCATGGACTACCGCATCCTGGGCCGTATCAATCTCCTTGTTAAACAGCCCGGTTTGAGCGTCCTTGAGTAGCCTGCCGACATGGCTGGCGTCATAGCTGGCGATTATGGTCCCGTTATCGGTATAGATGGTCATGGCGGTTATGTCCTGTAGATTCGGGTCACCCAGAATATTGTCGACCACCGGCTGCAGATAGGAGGTATTCACGTTGACCCCCACCCGGCCTACCACCTCGTTGGTCTTGCGGTGGATTACCGGCACGGTCATCCTGATCACATAGGTAGCTTTCCCGGCTATGGTCTGGGGAATCGGATCGTATATTATATCCTTCCGGGCGTTCGGTCCGTTTATGACAGTCATTATCGCGTCTATGTTGTTATAGACCAGGTGTTCCATTCCCCCGCTCCGTTTGGTATACCAGTTGGCCCACTGGCCGGTTTCGGTACTGCCGGGGGTTCCGGCAAAGGCGGCGTCCATGCCCGGGTCTATGGTATTGGGCTTAAAAACCGCGAAAAGACCGACCAGCCGCTCTTCGGATACCAGCACCGATTCCATAAGGCGGTCGAAACGGTTGCGCTGCCTGCCCACATCGGCGGCGTCAAAATCGGCCAGCATGTTCGCCAGGGTCTGGGCAACCCGCAGATAACCCTCGTAGCGTGTCTGAATAATCCGGGCCTGTTCCGCCGCAAGCCGCTGCTGGCTTTCCTTCGCCAAAGCCATCTGCATTGCGGAAGCGCGGTTAAGCAGGATAAAGGATATAGACGCTACCACCGTTACCAGAATCGCTATGACGATGACGCTTAAACGATATTTTAATTTCATAAAAACTCCTTTCATAAACAGGGATAAAACAAAGAACCATAAGCCTGTCGGGACTTGGAGGGGGTGGACCTTTACAACACAAGGAATCACATAAAAACATTCTTTTTAATACGCTTCCTCTATGCCGGCCTCTGCGGATGCGCCGCGAAACCGGTTCTTTCAAGATAATAAATAAATTTTCCTAATTCAACAAAAATTGGTAACTGAGCTGGTTCCAAAATGAAAACCCTAATCATTCGTGCGCATTTTTGCTCGGCCCATGGGTGCACCAATTTTTTCCGTGCGCCTTTTTTGCTTCGCAAAAAACCGGGCTTTCCGCTTCAATCTTTTGGCTGCGCCAAAAGGATTTCGGCCCTTTAGCCTTTGTATACGGCAAAATCTTTATAGGGCCTCTTGCCCTGCTGCATAGTATCCCACAACACGCTCACGCGTGCGTTTGTATGGGCATGCTGCAATCCCTGGCGCGACCCAGGGGCTTCCGGTGATTTTGCACGGAAAAAATTGGTGCACCCTCGGCCCATAGCATTTGTATACAGCACCTCCGGCGCTTTGTTCCGATAGGTATGATTGTAGGTGTGCTATCGCACACACGGAATACGCCGGGGCTTTTTAGGGCCTCGTTCTGACACGACCACGGAATAGAAAAATGCTGCATTTTTCTATTCCGCTTTGACTTATTCGGAAACCCGGTTGGGTTCCTCCGTTACGCGGGGGAAGACGAAAAGCGGTTTGTTTAATATATTAGAGTTGTTCGGAAACTAAAGTTTCTGAGCAACTCTATATGGTAGGCGAGACCTTCAGGATGAGGAGAGTCATTTTGAAATTGGCTCATATATAACCGGAAAGGACGGTAAATGACAAAAAAGAATCTGAAAAAAGACGATGGGAACTGGGAGCGGGACGGCGGCGGCGGCGACAAAAATGATGATTTTGGCCCCCTGTTTCGTATGCCTAACAAGGGTCAATTCAAATTTTCCCTTTGGTACCTGATTCTCGCTTTTTTTGTGCTGATGATTGTTCAGAATGTTATGACGAACACGGTTCCCGATTCCCTGATCGGATTCAGCGATTTTAAGAAGAAAATCGAAAGCGGCGAAATCCGGCATGTTCAGATAGGGGAGAACTATTACCACGGTTATACAGAAGAGAATAACGGCCGGGGCGGGGGGAAAATCTACAGAACAGTCCCGGTGGATGACGCCTCTTTTATCCCGCTGCTTGACGGCCGGGGCGTTTCTTACCACAGGATTTCGGAGAAACCGGGTTTTCTCACGAGTTTCCTTTTGAACTGGGCTTTTCCGCTGCTTATGCTTTTTGTGATATGGCGTTTTGTTTTTCAGCGTATGGGCAATATTGGTCAGAATGTTATGACCCTAGGAAAGAATAAGGCTGCGATTGTGGCAGAGGGAGACACGGGCGTACATTTCGCCGATGTCGCGGGCGAGGATGAGGCAAAGGAAGAATTGGTGGAGGTGGTGGATTTTCTGAAAAACCCGCAAAAGTATACCTCCATCGGCGGAAAAATCCCCAAAGGGGTTTTGCTTGTGGGCGCGCCGGGAACGGGGAAAACTCTTCTTGCCAAGGCCGTGGCGGGCGAGGCCGGGGTTCCCTTCTTCCGCATAAGCGGTTCGGAATTTGTTGAAATGTTTGTCGGCGTGGGCGCGGCCCGTGTGCGCGATCTTTTTAAACAGGCGCGGGAAAAGGCGCCCTGCATTATTTTTATAGACGAGCTTGACGCCATAGGCAAAAGCCGTATCAATGCCCTGGGAGGAAACGACGAGAGGGAGCAGACCCTGAATCAGCTTCTTGTGGAGATGGACGGTTTTGATTCGCGTACCGGCGTCATCATTCTCGCGGCGACGAACAGGCCGGAGGTTCTTGACTCCGCCCTGCTGCGGGCGGGCAGGTTTGACAGGCAGGTGCTGGTTGACAGGCCCGACCTTGCGGGCCGCGAAGCCATTTTGAGGATACACGCACGAGGCGTCAATATTAATAAGGATGTTGACCTGCGCGAGGTGGCCCGCGATACTCCCGGGTTTGTCGGCGCGGACCTCGCGAACCTTGTCAACGAGGCGGCGATTCTGGCCGTCCGCCGGGGACGGACGGAGGTTGAGCGGCAGGATTTTAGCGAGGCGGTTGAAAAACTCATAGCGGGCCTGCAAAAGAAGAACCGCCTTATCAGCCCCGAACAGAAACAAATCGTCGCGTACCACGAAACAGGCCACGCCTTGGTAGCGGCTTTTACGCAGGGTTCCGATCCGGTGCGCAAGATAACGATTGTACCGCGCGGCCTGGGCGCTCTTGGATATACGCTTCAGATTCCAACGGATGACAAATACCTTATGACCGAAGAAGAGCTGTACGGAAAAATTGATACCCTTCTGGGCGGCCGAGCCGCGGAAGAGCTTATCTTTGGGCAAATATCCACCGGCGCGGCGAATGATCTTGTTAAGGTGAGCGATATAGCCAAACGGATGATAACCGAATACGGCATGAGCAGAAAATTCAGGAATGTCGCGTTGAACTCCCGGCAGCCCGGAATCATGGGAACGGCCGCGGAGCCTCACGGCGCGTACAGGGATTATTCGGAGCAGACGCAGAGCCGGATTGACCAGGAGATTTTCGATATTGTCGAATCCCGGTATAAAAGAGTATGTGAGCTCTTGCGGGAAAAAAAAGAACTTCTTGAGGCGGTTTCCCGCAGGCTCCTGGAAATTGAAACCCTGGAGGAGAAGGAGTTTAAGGCTTTGATTGGGGTATAGCCGCGGGAAATGTTCTGACACACCCACGGAATAGAAAAATGCAGCATTTTTCTATTCGGCCTTTTGACCTTCATAAACTACAATAGCTTTATAGGGCCTCTCGCCCATGTTGCATTTTAGTATCACACGCTTTCGCGTGCGTTTATCGGGGCGTGCTTTGAA
>JAISQU010000133.1 GCA_031274005.1 Spirochaetales bacterium | reverse complement strand
AAATCCCATTCCTTCCCTCCAGCACTACCCTGTGCCGGGAGTATATTAGGTCATCCATGGTTAGAATTTTACTTGGCGCATCCGTTCCGTGATGGTTAGATTTAACGTGGCGCAATGCGGGTACTTGACGTTCCTTCGCATACTCTCTATACTACCCTCCTTAAATGGGCTTTGGCGGCGCGGGCCGTGGCGGTGAGGTAATGCAGGACAAGAAATTTCGTGCAGGAGTTGTTTATATATGAAAAGGACATACCAACCCAGTAAAAGGAAACGGACGCGGAAGTTCGGTTTTCGGGCGCGGATGAAGACGCAGGGCGGACGCCTTGTTCTTATGCGGAGAAGGCGGAAAGGAAGAAAAAAACTGACCGTTTCCGATGAGAAAAAGCCTTACTAGAAGGGAAAGGCTCAGGGGAACAGCGGCCCTCAAGAGGGTCTTCACGTTCTCCCGGAAAATTGCGTGTCCCGGCGTCAGGCTCCTCTTGGCGAAAAACGGACTGGATTACAACCGGGTTGTTGTTTCCCCGGTTCGCAAGTTCGGCGGAGCGGTGGCGCGGAACAGGGCGCGCAGAGTTGGAAAAGAAGCGTACAGGTGTATCAAGAGTTCGATAAAGCCGGGATTTGACTTGGCTTTTATTCTGTTTCCTGGAGATTTTTCGTATGGAGAGAGAATGTCTCAATTCTCCTTTCTCCTCAAAAAAGCGGGCCTTCTTTGTGAAGATTAAAAATCTTGCGCAGGGTTTGCCGCGTTGCGCGCTGATCGCCGGGATACACATCTACCGCATAGCTTTTTCTCCTCTTTTTCCGCGTTCATGCCGGTATCATCCGACATGCTCCGCCTACGCGCTTGAAGCGATAAAAAAATACGGCCCCGTGAAAGGGGCCTGGATAGCTTTTAAACGGATTATACGCTGTCACCCATGGAAACCCGGCGGATATGATCCGGTACCATAATTAGGAGATCGAATGGATAAAAACACCTTATTGGCTGTAATCCTTTCTGTTGTCATTATAACAGTGGGATTCATGATTCAGAATACCCTGTGGCCACGGGAAGAACCCGCGCCGGCCGGGCAGACTGAGGCTCCGGCGGGGACGGCCGGCGCGCCGGTTTCTTCGGCCCCGCCGGGACAGGCAGCTAGCCAGGACACCGCCGCGCAGGAGCCTATTATGGGAACGGTTGTTCCTGTTCAGGAAGAAGTACCCGGCGGAACCGTCACTCTTGAAACCGACGTTTTTTCCGCTGTTTTTTCGGCCAGAGGCGCTGTCCTGCAGTCTCTGAAACTCAAGCAGCATAAAGATAAAGACGATTTTGTCGAGATGGTAAACCGGGGGTCTTCCGAAGCGGGAGCTTTTCAGTTTTCCTTCGGCGGGCCTGATGCCAGTCCTGTTGACGCGAATTTTCATGTCCGCCGGCGGGACGCGAATACCCTGGAATTTTTCAGAGACTTTGCAATAGCCGGTTACGAGGACTCCGCCTTCCGCCTGACAAAGACTTTTTCCGTGCGTCCGGGGGAATACCTCATGCAGATTGAAGTTACCCTGGAAAACTCCCGCAATCAGTATCTGCCCCTCAATTTTAACAATATAGCCTATACTCTGGAGTATGGCCCCCAGATAGGGCCCGCGTTCGAGAAACTGGACGGGCGCTATGACTTCCGCAATTTCTACGCCTATGCAGAGGGTAAACGGCAGGATGTAGAACTCAAGGACGGCAAAGACGCCAGTCTGGACAAAAAAGCGCCCTGGTTCGGCATCGCGGGAAAGTATTTTACCGTTCTTGCAGCCCCCGTCTTTTCTGATTATCAGGTACTTTTTTCTTCGCGGCCCATAGAAGGGCTGTCCCAGTCTTCCCTGTTTTTTATATCGCGGCCGGTCATCCGCAGCGCCCGCAACACCGACATTTACCGTTTTTACATAGGGCCAAAAGTCGCCGAAAACCTCTCGGTTTACAATAACGCGGAGGACAACTCTTTCGGGCTCAGGGATATGCATTTTAGCGAGATTATGGATTCGAGCTTTTTTCTGGGCTGGCTTGAGTTTCTCTTAAAAGCCCTGCTGCAGTTTTTTTACAATTTACTGCCCAACTGGGGCGTGGCGATTATTCTTGTAACCGTTGTAGTAAAAATTATCACCTTCCCCCTTACCCAGAAGAGTTACAAATCTACCGGCAGAATGCAGTCTCTGGGCCCCAAACTCGAAGAGCTGAAAAAGAAGTACAAAGACAATCCCGCGAAGATGAATCAGGAGATGGCGTCAATCTACAAGAAAGAAGGCATTAACCCCATGAGCGGCTGCCTTCCCATGCTGCTGCAAATACCGATTTTCCTTGCCATGTACGGCCTGTTCAGCAATCATTTTGAACTGCGCGGAGAGGCTTTTTTCGGCTGGATAACCGACTTGTCTGCGCCCGACTCCATCTGGAACTTCGCCCCCCTCGCGCTTCCCATTCTGGGCTGGAGCGATCTGCGCCTGCTGCCCATACTCTTTGTGGGAACCCAGCTTATAAGCAGCAAAATGATGCAGACGCCGACAACGACCTCGAATACACAGATGAAGATGATGACCTACGGCATTCCCGTTGTTTTCTTTTTTGTACTCTACGACGTGCCCTCCGGGCTTTTAGTGTACTGGATTGCCCAGAATATCCTGTCGGTCATACAGCAGTTCTGGATTAACAAAAAACGAAAGCTCACTCAGGAGTGAAATATGATAAAAGAATTTGAAGGGAAAACAGAAAAAGAGGCAATCGACAAGGCGATTGACGCTCTGGGTCTGGAGCGGGATGAGTTCGATGTAGAAATTGTTGAAACGCAGAAATCAGGTTTTTTGTTCAAGAAGGGAAAAGTGATAATCCGTGTTCATGTGGGAGACGAGGTCTCTGTTTCTCCCCGCGCAGAGGAGGCAAACCCTGTTCCCGAAAATGACTTTGAACACGCCGTCGTTGATTTTGTGCAGAACGTTATAGAAAAGATGGGGTTTCCCGGCAAGGTTACTGTCGGTTTTCGGGAAACGCGCAAACTCGGCCTGAGCATAGACTCCGAACATTCGGGCATCCTCATCGGGCGAAAAGGCAAAAACCTGGACGCCGTGCAACTTCTGGCTAACGTGGTAGCCGGCAGGCTGACAAACGACGATATACGCGTCATTCTTGATTCTGAAAATTACCGGACCCGGCGGGAAGAAAACATCGTCAAAATGGCCCGGAAGGTCGGCGAGCAGATACGCAAATCAAAAGGCTCCAAGCTCCTTGAACCCATGAACCCCTTTGAGCGCAGGCTCGTTCACACGGCCCTCAACGAAATGGACAACGTGGACACCAAGAGCGAAGGCGAGGGTCTTTACAAACAGATTCGCGTGTATTACCGGGGCGTAGACCGGTAGATTCCGGAAGACTCCCAAGAGGGGGAAGCCTCCCCCCTGCGCTCCAGCCTCCGCGCCCGTCATAGGAGCCTGCCTGGTTCAAGGCGGCGCAATTTTGAGGAGCAAAATTGCGGGGGCTGGTCGCAACGGAAGACCGTTGCTGCTCGCCCAAGCGTCCCGGGTAATGCGTTTTCGGGTCTTCCCGAAAATCTAAGAGCCTGTTCAAAATCTCCTTATAATTCGGAATTTGGGCGCATTTGCGGCGTAAAACGCCGCAAACCGGGCCAGGAAATCGCACGGCGAAGCCGTGTGCTTGCAAAATAGGGCAA
>JAISQU010000123.1 GCA_031274005.1 Spirochaetales bacterium | reverse complement strand
CAGGACGAGGAGAGTCCTTTCAATACTGACTGCGTGTTATACAACCCTGAACAAGTTTAGCCGCGGATTTTTTCCTGTTTGAGTCCGGCGATCTCGTCGCGGCAGACGGCCGCTTCTTCAAACTCGAGATTTTTCGCGTGTTCGAGCATCTGGGCTTCCAGCGCCTTGATGAGGGCCTTGCGTTCTTTGGGGATAAGGGGGTTGTAACTCTTTCTGATAACTTCGATGTTGAGCTTTTCGGTACCGCGTTTCTCTTCGATCTGGCGCTGGAGTATGTCGATAACCGCTTTTTTGATGGTTTTCGGCGTAATGCCGTGTTCCGCGTTCCAGGTTTCCTGGACGCTGCGCCGGCGCTCTGTTTCGGCAATAGCCTCCTCCATGGCGGGCGAACGGCGGTCGGCGTACATGATGACCGTGCCGTTGACGTTCCGCGCCGCGCGTCCTATGGTCTGGATAAGGCTCGTGGCGGAGCGCAGAAAGCCTATTTTGTCGGCGTCAAGAATCGCTATAAGCGACACCTCCGGCAGGTCCAGCCCCTCCCGCAGCAGGTTAATCCCCACGAGAACATCAAACTTTCCCAGGCGCAGATCGGTCAGAATCTCGACCCTTTCTATGGTTTCTACCTCTGAATGAATGTAGCGCACTTTCAGGCCCATGCCCTCAAAGTAATTCGTCAGATCCTCGGCCATTTTTTTGGTCAAAGTCGTTACAAGGGTACGCTCGCCGGCCTTGATGCGCTTTCTGATTTCGCCATACAGGTTTTCGATTTGGCCTTCGGACGGGCGTACGTCGATTGTGGGGTCCAACAGGCCCGTTGGCCGGATGAGCTGCTCCACAACAGCCTGGGACTTTTCCATTTCTTCCGCGCTCGGGGTGGCGGAGACAAAAATCGTTGTGTCCAGCAGTTCCTCAATTTCGGCGTAGAAAAGCGGCCTGTTGTCGAGGGCCGAAGGCAGGCGGAAGCCGTACTCCACTAATGACATCTTGCGCGCCCTGTCGCCGTTGTACATGGCCCGCAGCTGAGGCAGGGTAACGTGGGACTCGTCGATAAAACAGAGGTACTTTTCCGGAAAATAATCTATGAGCACGGCCGGCCGCTCGCCCTCCTCACGGCCCGACAGATGGCGGGAATAGTTCTCTATGCCCGGACAGTAGCCCATCTCCGCGAGCATTTCCAGATCGTACTCCGTGCGGGCCTTCAGGCGCTGGGCTTCAACAAGGCGTTTCGCGGCCAGGAGTTCTTCATGCCGCGCTTCCAGTTCCGCGCGAATTTTGTCCGTGGCGCGGCGCACCTGCTCTTCGGGCATGACAAAATGTTTTGCGGGATAGATAAAGAGGGTCTCCAGCTCCGCGAGAATTTCTCCGCTCACGGGATGAAACTTTCGGATGCTTTTTACCTCGTCCCAGTCGAACTCGACGCGGTAGGCTTCTTCCTGATAGGCGGGGCAGATTTCCATGACATCGCCCCGGATGCGGAAACTCCCGCGCTTCAAAACCGCGTCGCTGCGTTCGTACTGAAGGGCCACCAGCCTGGGCCGGACTTTTACCGGGTCGCTGCGCAGGCCGCGGTCCAGTCGCACGCGCATATCGCGGTACATCTCAGGGCTGCCCAGGCCGTAGATGCAGGACACTGTGGCAACAACGATGACATCGCTTCTTTCGCTCAAACTCGTAGTCGCCGAAAGGCGCATACGGTCAATCTCGTCATTAATGGACGAGTCTTTTTCTATATATAAATCCCGCGACGCGACATAGGCTTCGGGCTGGTAGTAATCATAGTAGGATACAAAATACTCTACCGCGTTGTCCGGAAAAAATTCCTTGAACTCGCGGTACAACTGCGCGGCGAGGGTTTTGTTGTGAGAGATCACAAGCGTCGGCAGGCCGGTCTTTTCGATGATCTTCGCCATTGTAAAGGTTTTGCCCGAGCCGGTAACGCCCTTCAGGGTTTGATGGCGCAGGCCTTTTTCTACCCCGCGTACAAGGCCGTCGATTGCCCGCGGCTGATCCCCCGACGGCTCGAAAGAAGCGACAACCCTGAAACGCGGCGTATTCAATGGTATTACTCCCACTGCACGTTTTCGGGCCGCTCCGACAGGGAAACGGTAAAACTCATCAGCTTGCCGCCCCTGTAGGCTTTAACGCCCACTGTTTCGCCCGGCTTGTTGTCTTCGAGGGCTGTGTAGAGGTCCGAAAGACCCTCAATTTCCATACCGTCGACCTCTACAATAATATCGCCGCCCAGATAGATGATGGAGTTTCCGTAGCGCACGGCGTCGGATCTTGAGCCGCCCCGTATCCCCGCTTTTTCCGCGTTGCCGCCGGGGATGAGGCGTGAAACCAAAAGCCCCTGGGACACGGGGAACTTCGCGTGGTTTACCAAAGCGGGAAAAAGCTGTACGGGAATAAAATCTATCCACCCGCGCTTGACCTTGCCGAATCTGATAAGCTCCGGAACAACGCGGCGGGCGGTATCAACAGGCACAGCGAAGCCTATTCCCACAGAGCCGCCGGAGGGTGAGTAAATCATGGTATTGATGCCTATCATTTCTCCGGCGGAGTTGAGCAGCGGCCCGCCGGAGTTCCCCGGATTGATGGAAGCGTCGGTTTGAATCATGTCCCGCATGACCAGACCCGAACCGGTTCTGATGGGGCGGCCCAGGCCGGAGACTATGCCCGTGGTGAGCGTGCGGTCAAAGGCAAAGGGATTGCCTATGGCAAGAACCTTTTGCCCCACCCTCAGCCCCCGGGAAGTGCCCATGGGAATAGTAACGAGCTTGCGCTGTCCCGGTTCAAACTTCACTACCGCCAAATCGTTCTCCGTGTCTATGCCCACAACAGTACCCTCAACCTGACTCTGATCGGCAAGGGTCACAAAAACCTTGTAGGCCTTGGACACAACGTGGTTGTTCGTCAGAACATATCCCCGCGTATCTATGATGGAGCCCGAACCGGCGCCGCCTTCGCGGGGAACAGGTTCCAGAAACCAGTTATAGGCAAGGACCTCAGTGGTAATGTTGACGACCCCCTCGTTGCGCGTTTCGTAGACCCGCACATTAATGGTTTCGTCGTCGGTAAGTTTTGCGCCGTTATCCACGGGAATAATTTCCTGTGAAGCGGGGGCGGTTTGCAGGGTAAAACCATCGGAGCGCGGCGTGTCAGCAGAGGAGTCCCGCGGGACGGATGATTCGGCCGCCGCGTCCGCGGCTTCCTCCGCGCCGGAAAAACGGACGAAGCCGCAGCCCAAAGCGAGGGAAAAAACCAGGATTGTTCCCGCTATGGTAAAAAATATAACCTGACGCCGTGAATACAACCGCATAAAAAACCTCCGTGGAGCCTGCCGGACTTCTAATGAATAAGGGATATAAGGGCAGGGATTTTCAGTATGCGCCAGGCCGTTTTACCGGATTTCGTAAGCGTACGGCGTACAATCTCCCAGCCTGGGGCGCAGCAGGCTTGTGGATAGCTTACTGTTTTTTTTATCCCCTCGGCAAGTGAGAAACCCTCACTCCGAATAAAACTGATACTCCTCATCCCCTTTTGAGCATTTGCGGACGATGACGGAGAGCGAAAAGTTGACGAGAAAATACATAAGGGCGATGAAACCGAAGATAATGAAAATATGGGCCGTTGTTATGGTGATCTTCTGCGGCAGGATGCCCATGAGGGTTTTTGCGTTGAAAAAGAACTCGGCGATACCGAACTGGGCGAAGAATGATGTGTCTTTGACTGTTGTGATGACCTGGCTCATCAGGGAGGGCACGATACGCTTGAAGCACTGGGGCAGGACTATGTACCAGAGGGTCTGCAGAAAGTTAAACCCCTGGGACCGGGCCGCCTCAAACTGCCCCTTCGCGATAGAGTTGAGGCCGCCCCGCACGATTTCCGCTATGACCGATGATGTGTAGAGAATCAGGGCCAGAGAGCCGCGGCCCAGGGCCGTACTGAAAGGCAGCATAAATACACAGATGAGAATCCAGAGCAACAGCGGCGTCGAGCGGAAGATTTCGATATACACCGATGCGAGTTTTCCGAAAACGCGCTTCCCGGCGTAATTGCGCAGCAGGGCCAGAACCGTCCCGAACATAATGCTCAGCAGTACCGTTATAATCGAGACAAGAATCGTGGTCAGAAAACCCGCGAAAAGAAACCTCGTATTGTCGCTGCTGAAAATATCCGTGAATACCTGCATCTTTCAGGCCCCCGCCCGCGCCGCCGCATGCTGGCGGGTATCGCGGTCTTTTATTCTCAGTTCGTGGGCGCGTACCCATTTTACAAGGGGAAAGCACAAAAGAAAGTACAGCGCCCCGGTTACCACGTAGGCGGGGCCGTAGCTCAGGGTTCCGTTGGAGGCCCAGGAATCGGCGCGGTACATCAGGTCGCCGCCCGCGATGAGCGCCAGCACGGATGTATTCTTGATAAGGTTGACGGCCTGGTTCCCCAAAGGCGGCAGGACAATCGTCACGGTCTGCGGCAGAATGATGTACTGCATGGCCTGCACGTAGGAAAAGCCCTGAGACCTCGCGGCCTCCCATTGGCCTTTGGGAATTGAGGTAATTCCCGCGCGCACCACCTCGGCGACGTAGGCCCCGTGATAGACCCCCACACACAGAACTCCTATAAGAAACTCATGCATCCTGATACCGATATAGGGCAGGGCGTTGTAGACAAAAAATATCTGAATAACCAGGGGAGTATTCTGAAAAAACTCCACATACACACGGGAAACCGCGCGCAGGGATTTGAAGGACGAGGTGGAAAAAAGCCCGAAGATAACGCCCAAAACAAGCGCCAGAAACAGGGCCAAGACGGCGACCAGAAGGGTAACCCCCAGGCCTTCGAGAAACAGGGTATAGTCGGCAAACAAACGCGCCCAGCGCCTTAATGAAAACGGCCCTCCCATGACTTTTTAACACCTCACAAATTGCCTGAACTACAGGCCGAACTGCGTGATAAGGCCGGCGATGGTACCGTCTTTCAGCCACTTCTGGATAAGCCCGTCGATATAAGCGGCCAGAGCCTTGTTGTCCAGCTTGCTGGCGACGCCGTATTCCTGGGGAGAAAAAGCGTCCGGCAGAATAACCGACTGATCGTCAAGATACCCGTTCAGAATGGATTTATCCACGGAAAAAACATCCACGCGGCCGGAATCCAGGGCGGCCTTTATTTCAGGATAGGTAGCGAACTCGGCAAAACTGATCTTTATGCCAAGTTTATCCGCGGCTTCTTGAATGGCCTTGCGGCTGGTGGCGGACTGGGCAACGCCGATAACCTTACCGTTACAGTCTTTCAGGCCGGATAGGCCATCCGACTTCTTTACCAGCATACCCACGGCGTCCACGTAGTACGTGCTTGAAAAGTTGTAGGTCAATTTGCGCTCTTCGGTAACGGTGAAAGTGGCGATAACAAGGTCAAGCTCGCCCGTATCCAGAAGAGGGCCGCGGGTTTTCGCCGTTACGGGGGTAAACTCAACCTTCTCCGCGTCGCCCAGAATGTCTTTGGCGATGAGCCTGGACAGCTCAATTTCCAACCCCTCGTACTTACCCGTGGCGGTGTTTACCAGGCCGAACTTCGGAACATCCGACTTGACGCCCACTTTCAGGACGCCCGCCTTTTTGATCCCGTCCACACCACTGGCGCCTGATTCGCCGCTTCCGCCCGCGAAACCAAGGGCGGCGGCAGCCAGCAGAACCAGAGCCGCGCATACGATTCTTTTACCAAACTTCATGTCTTGTTCCTCCTTACAAAGTTTGCTTAACGGAGCCTCCCCGTCTATCGTTTTTGAAAAGGCTCCGGAATTCCCTTAATGTAAAATCTTGCTCAAAAACGCGCGCGTACGCTCGTTTTTCGGATTCGCGAAAAAATCCTGCGGCGGCGCTTCCTCCACGAGTACGCCGTTATCCAGAAAAATCACCCTGTCGGCCACCTGCCGCGCGAAGCCCATCTCGTGGGTAACCACAATCATGGTAATGGATTCTTTGGACAGGCGAATCATGACATCAAGCACCTCCTGAACCATCTCCGGGTCCAGGGCCGAGGTGGGCTCGTCAAAAAGCAGAATCTTCTGCCGCGTCGCCAGGGCGCGGGCAATGGCTATGCGCTGCTGCTGACCGCCGGAGAGCGTTGAAGGGTAGGCGTTAGCCTTGTCTCGCAGGCCGACAACATCCAGATAGTGCCAGGCCAGCTCCTCCGCCTCCGTTTTGCTCTTTTTTTGCAGTTTGACAGGCGCCAGGGTAATGTTCTGCATGGCCGTCATGTGAGGGTACAGATTAAACTGCTGAAAAACCATGGCGCAGTACATACGCACCATGCCTGTACGGTTGGAAGCCAGAAGCGGCTCTCCGTTCAAAAAAACCTCGCCCGATGTGGGCATCTCCAGCGCGTTGATACAGCGGATAAGCGTACTTTTGCCTGAACCGGACGGGCCAATGATCGTGATTTTCTCTCCCTCCCGGACATGCAGACTTATATCTTTCAGGACTTCGAGATTGCCGAATTGCTTGAAGACGCCGTTTAACCGGATCATAAACCCTCCTTTCACAAGATTGCATAATTATACAGGAAAACGAGAATTTTATGCAAGTGGCTATATCACGTTTTTGTTGCCTGATTTACGAAAAACTTCTTTTTTGTATCCCTCTGCCAGGAACCTAAAAACATCAAATCTTTGAGCCGGTTCCAAATGAAAACCCTAATCATTCGTGCGCATTTTTGCTTCGCAAAAACCGGGCTTTCCGGGGGTTCCGCCGCTGTCGCGGCCGCTTCGCGCCCCTTCAATCCCATTGCGCCCCACGGGCTTCAAAAAATGGTTTCATTTTGGAACCGGCTCCCTTGAAAAAATTTAACCGCGGAGGGCGCTGCTTTCACCGCAATTTCCGGGGGCAATTTCCCCCGCCGATGCGGGGGAAATTGCCCGTTGCCTTGAACTTATCCCCGGCCTGGGGTAAATTACATAATATATTCTCATAATCGCGAATTCCCTGTAGTATTGCTTTTCAGGAAGTATGTTCATGAATGCCGTAAAGACCTTTGTCATTGATACGAATGTCCTTATTCATCGCCCCGATGCTCTTTTGAGTTTTCGCGACTCAGAAATTGTTATTCCCCTGTGGGTTCTGGAGGAACTGGACAAGCTCAAAGCGTACAGCGACGAGAGGGGCAGAAACGCCCGGCACGCGGTGCGTTTTCTGGACGATGCGCTGCGCCGGGGCAGGCCGAGCGGGGGAGTTAAGCTGGACAATGGATCGGTTTTGTTTATAGCCCTTACCTACGCCAAGAATTCGTCCATAGATTTTTCAACCGATTCTCCCGACAATAAGATTATCCTTACCGCCTACGATTTGCAGCAAAAAGGCAAAACAGTTTTTTTTGTCTCCAAGGATATTAACGCGCGCGTAAAGGCGTCCTCCATCGGAATACGGGCCGTGGACTATGAGAAACAGAAAGTTCCTATTGATAATCTGTATTCAGGATATGTGGAGGCGGAGCTTTCCGCCGAAGCCTGCGGGACTCTGCGTGATACGGGGACTTTGAGCTTGCAGGATGAAGCGGTTCCGCCCCGCCTTGCCTCGTGGGTTTTCCCCAATGAGTTTGCCGTTTTGCGCTGCAAAGACGAAAAAGATGTTTTACTGGCCCGCCGGCGGCCGGACACAAAAGAGTTTCAGCTTATCGCGCGGGATGAGGCGGTGGCCGGGGTGAGCGCGCTGAATATGCAGCAGCGTATGGCTTTTGATCTGCTTCTGGATACGGGGGTGGAACTCGTTACTCTTGTAGGAAAGGCGGGTACCGGCAAGACCCTTATGGCCATCGCGGCGGGACTGCGCATGGTGATTGACGACCAAAAATATTCCCGCGTGCTTGTCAGCCGTCCTGTTATTCCTCTGGGCAAGGATATAGGCTTTTTGCCCGGCGCGAAGGACGAGAAACTTTCTCACTGGATGCAGCCCCTTTTTGATAATCTTGATTATATTCTAAGTGTGTATAAAAAGCCGACACTGAAAACCGTCGATCAGCTTATGGCGAGTAAATATATTGAGCTTGAGGCGATTTCTCACATCCGCGGACGGTCCCTGCCCGGGCAGTACATCATCATTGATGAGGCGCAGAATCTTACCCCCCACGAGATCAAGACAATTGTCAGCCGGGCGGGACAGGGTACCAAAGTTGTTTTAACCGGAGATCCTTTTCAAATCGACAGCCCCTACCTGGACGCGAACTCCAACGGGCTTTCCTATCTTGTCGATGTGTTTAAGGGGCAGAAAATTTTCGGCCATGTAACAATGCAGAAGTCGGAGCGCAGCCGCCTTGCGGAACTCGCGGCGGAGCTGCTGTGATGCCTCAATGGAAAAAAACATTCTACGCGATTCTTGCGGCGGAACTTCTGGCAATCGCGGGCTTTGGAACATCCACGCCGATTATTCCGCTTTTTTTGCAGGATCTTGGGGTAACGGAGCAGGCTTCCCTCAATATGTGGGTGGGCGCGGTCAATTTCGCCTCGTCTTTTTCCCTGGCGCTTATGGCGCCCATATGGGGCCGTCTCGCCGACTCCTACGGCCGCAAGTCTATGCTGCTGCGGGCCATGGCGGGCGGCAGCCTGGTTATTTTTCTGATTGGTTTTACGACAACTCCCCTGCAATTTCTGATTCTCCGCGTTTTTCAGGGGGCGATAACAGGAACGATAGCGGCGGCGAATGTTCTGGTTGCGGGCGTTGTACCGGAAGAAGAAATTGGTTTCCGGCTGGGGCTTTTACAGACGGTTGTCTCCGTGGGCAATAGTCTGGGGCCTCTTATGGGCGGCTTTATGGCGGACAGCTTTGGACACAGGATTACGTTTTTTGCAACATCCGTTTTGCTTCTTCTGGCGGCGTTCATTGTACATCGCTGGGTCAGGGAACCTTTTCTGCCCAAACGGCCCGAAAAATTCAGGGCGGGAACTTTCATCCCCGACATAAAGCCTCTTTTTGAATCAAAGGTCATTCTGACTTTGGTGATCCTCGCGGGGCTTATTCAGACAGGCATTTCTTTTGTTGTTCCGATTTTGCCTCTCTATGTTCAGCAGATCGCGGGCGGATATAAAGTCGCCACAACCACAGGGATTATCATAGGAGTAAGCGCGATGGCTTCGGCTGCGGCTTCGGCCGCGGCAAGCCGTATTGCTTTGCGCATGGGGTCCGTTCGGCTTCTTTTTCTGAGTTTTTTTCTGGCCGCGGCCTTTCATGTTCCCCAGGCCTTTGCATGGTCGTCAAACGCTCTTTTGGTCTTTCGCACGCTCACCGCGATTATGCTGGGTATGGCAATTCCCCTGATTAATATTCTGCTGGCGAGAAATACCGAAAAGTCCAAACAGGGATCAATTTACGGGCTGGCGGCGGCTACGGGCGCTGTGGGGCTTGCCGCGGGGCCCATGATAAGCGCCATTGTAGCCGTGAGCGCGGGCTACAGGGCTGTTTTTCTCTGCGCGGCCGGCATTCTTGCCGGATCCGCCTGGCTGACGAGGCGGGCGCTCAGGAGCCGGTAATACCCAACTCCCCCAAAAGGTCTTTTGCGCCTTTTTTGATGGATTCCGAGGCGCTGTTAAACTTAAAACCGATAAAAACGCCAAGCCCCGCGTGAACCGCGTCATGGACAAAATTTGTCAGAAGTTTGAGGTAGGCGTTCCTGTTTGTTTCACGGCTGCCGGCCGTGCGCAGAACAAAAGCGCCAAGGCCGAAAGTTTTGACAAGAGCCGCCAGTTGGTTCGTAATGACAGGAAACAGGGTTTTTATCAGTGAGAAATACTTCGCGTGGTACAGCTCATCTTTTTCCACAAGATAGTGAATTTGCCTGTTTTTGTCCCGCACAAGGACTCCCCGGGAGTTCTTCCGTTTGGGAACAAACTCGTAAATCAGGTTTTGAACACTGCGGGCATTCAGAATTTTTGACAGGGCAAAATAAAAAAGCAGCATGCCGAGGAGATTTCTTGTAAACCCGTCCAGTTTTGCGCTGCAGGCGGCGCCGTCTTTCAGAAGGCGGACAAGGTATTCATGAATGATTTTTTCTGTCTGCGAGGCGGCCTTGTTCCCGGCCCCCCTCAGGCCGTCACGTATTTCTTCCAGTGAGCCTTCTATGACGCGGGCCGTCCGCAAAGCCCGTTCACGCAGGGCGCTGCTTTTTACTGTTCGTATGTATTTTCGCAAAGCGG
Organism: Spirochaetales bacterium; assembly: GCA_031274005.1. GTDB lineage: Bacteria > Spirochaetota > Spirochaetia > DTKZ01 > DTKZ01 > JAISAF01. The sequence goes on along the minus strand of JAISQU010000123.1, from coordinate 1,450 downwards.
CCCTGTTATTGTCGGAAAAAGACTTCATTTTTTTCTTTTCCAGAAATTTTCCAAAACCGGGCGTTATGCCTGAATTACGGTAAAAACCCGCGTAGTATTCCTCAAGTTCCCTGCAAAAAATCTCCACCTGGGGAATCCGCGGCCGGCGGGCAATATAATGCTTGATGAGGTTTTTTGAGTTTTCATCCATGTCGAGGCCGTCGGGAATATCGGAAAGGAGCTTTTTCTGTAAAAGGTCACAGCTTTCCAGCAGCTTGACCCGCACGCTGCCTTCAAGAGACAGGGAACTCTGCAAAAGATCCAGCGATGGTTCGTGGGGCACAAAGGCTATGTCCCTGACATACTTCAGGGAACGCGGGTCCAGGCGCAGTTCTTCCTGCACATAACGGTTGTAATTTTCGATGACCTGACGCGGGTTAAAGCCTGAGTCCTGAATCAGGCTGTATTTGTTGTGCCAGAAGAATATGCGGATATCCGCGGCGACTTCCAGCGCGGCCTTGATGTATCCCCCGGCCGAGACATGCGAAGTTGGCTCCGCGTTTGTCACGACAAGAAGATTGTTCGTAAAAGGAAGAAACGAAAGATTCTCTTCCTGCCCTATTCCCGCGGGAAGGTCATACACAAGAAGGTCATAGCGGTTATCCAGATACTCCGCGAAAGAGGCAAACAGTTTTGAAAGAAGTCTGGCGCTTTCGCCGCGTTTGAGCTTGGGTCTGGGGAACAGGAGGTCAAGGTTTGTAAAAACCGGCAGAGTATAGTCGCCGGGCAGGCAGGGGCCGTCCGGAATCTCCTCCTGAACTTTCGCAAGTTTGTCTTCGCTTAAATCCAGAATTGTCGCTATGTTTGACAGGGGGTCAAGATCGCACAGGGCTGTTTTTATTCCCAGCTTTGCGTAATACACGGCAAGATTCAGGGCGGTAGTTGATTTACCAACGCCGCCTTTTCCGGACCCTACGGCAAAAGATTTTGCCCTGAGCGACGAGAGGGTTGTATCCGGCAGACTCTCCCCTCCTGTACTGACTGCCGAAGCTCGCTTTTTCATGCGTTTCCGATTATAACGCGATAAGGCGCTTCCCGGCAAGAGGTAGGCAACTTCTCCCGCATAGGCGGGAGAAGTTGCCCCGGAAATTGCGGTAAAGGTCACCAGTACGCTTCAGGCTTGTCACCAAAGCTCCTGAATATAACGCAATCGCGAAGCAATTGCCCTTTCGGGCTATCTCCCATCCGCAATTTCCGTGATTGCGCTCCCGCCGCAGGCGGGCGGAAATTGCGGTTTTTTGCGGCGAAGCCGCAAAAAAGGCGCACGGAAAAAGAAGTTGCACCCGTTTCCCTGCGGGTGCACCAATTTTTTCCGTGCAAAATCACCGGAAGCCCCTGGGCCGCGCCAGGGATTGCAGCGTAAATCCTTTTGGCACAGCCAAAAGATTGAAGCGGAAAGCCCGGTTTTTTG
>JAISQU010000041.1 GCA_031274005.1 Spirochaetales bacterium | reverse complement strand
GCCGTCCTTCCCTGTCTATGACGGGGCCTCAGACAGCATGGCCCCTGTGCTCTACGCGATTAAGGTGGGCCGGGCGGCGCACGATGATATAGCCGCTACCGACTACGACGCCCACAACTGTTTTGAGCTGCGCTATTCCGAGCCTGTTGATATCGGAACAGACCCGATGTTTTCCGCCGCCTCACCCACCGCCACGAATGTGCCGGCTCAGAACACTTTCTCCTCAGCGGGGGAACACGGCGGCTATATTTCTGTCGGCGGGACGGGCATTCAGGTTGCGGGTTATTTTTTCTACGCTACGGGATCGACGCAGGGTATGCAGCGGGGCAGCCGGGATCCCGTGCATCCCTTTCCCGATTCTCTGTACAGGCCGGACGCCTGGCGGCTGAGAATTTTCCTGTCGGGCTTTGCCACAGGCGGCGGCGACTCCTCGCGTGACGGCGGAAGGCTCTGGCCGGGCTGGCAGACGGGGGTTCCTGAACCCATTACCGATCCTGTTCCCCCTGCCGATAACACTACGCCCAGCACTCTTACGCCCAGCGAGGTTACGTTTCTGGCAAACCAGTACATTGTGGACACGGCCTCAAATACTTTTAATATGTACCCCGTCCAGAACCGCCAGACACTGGGTACAGACAGGTTTACGCCTCTTGACCCTCTTGACACGAGGTTCGCAACGCCGCAGGATTTTACCGGCCGCTGGGATGTTGATCCTCCCGCGTTTTCCTATACGGAGCTTCCCTCCGCGGGGGATGTTGAGTCCGAGATTATACCCGTATCTTTGGACGGCGGTTACACTGTGGCAAAGCTTGATTTTTTCATACAGGATAACTTCCGCGAGAATGATAACAAGGACGGCAACGGGAATCCGCTTCCCGGCGAGGAATGGAACCCCTACGGTAACAGCGGCCAGATACATCCTGACAACAGGAAGCAGCCGCGGGGAATCCGCGATTCAAGCCTGTGGTATCCCACGGGCGCGTCCAGGGACGCGTTTAAGATTGGCATAGCCGGCGGGGGCCCGCGGGTTTCCAACTATAATAATGTGTATGAAACAGGCATAAGCCATAGGTTCTTTGTGCAGGGGCCTCCGTTTCTGCCAAACCTGAAGCCCAACGATCCGTATTTTTCCCTGCTGCTCAGCACGAACCCCTGGCGGCCCGATGACGCCTTCCTGCTGGAGTATGACCACGCCTCCGCCTATATTACGGATCTGGCGGGGAATCTGCTTCCTTCCACGCTTATCGATAAGCCGCTGCCGGCCATTGACCAGGTGCCGCCGAAAGTGCTGCTGACCCTTGCGCCGGTGGGAGACAACAGAATATATCTGCACTTTAGCGAGCCGGTCTTTCATGGTACCCGCAGCGCCCGCGACGAGGTGAGTCCTTCGGATTTTATCCTGAACAATGCCTCCGTAAATATAGATACTACCGCTCCCCTGAAATTTCTGGATTGGGGAGTGTCGGCAAGCGACGCCAATATGAAGGGCGTTCTCAAAGCGGTTCTTACTTTGACCGGCCCCCTGACGGTCAAAGACGCGTTGCAGGCAACCCTGTCTTCTGCGAATATATTTGATTACCGGGGAAACGACTGGAACACCGGGCATCCGGTTACTGATGTTGGTTTAGGCGTCGCCGCGCCCGTATGGGCCGCGGACGGGTATGATTTTGACGGGCTGGGCGGAACGGGGAATTCCGTTACAACCGTAAAGACTTTCGATGGAACCGGCCGTCTGCGGGATTCTGATGTTATCCTGCAGGCCAGGATTGATTCGTCCGTTGTTCCTGGCGTTATTCAGCCCGGCGCGCCTCTTGCCCTGTACTACGATGTGGACCCCAAAAATTATTTTGGCTCGGGGGATATGTTTTCCAGAATATGGCTGCCCATAGGCGGAATGGAAGCAATTACCGGCAGGATAAACACGGAGGCCCGCAGCGTTAACGCCTACGATATTGACATCAACGCGTATACGTACATGATTCCTGAGTCCGACGCCGGCAATGTAAGCGGGAATACCATTGAATTTCTTTTTATCCTGGAAGCGCCAAATCCGGCGGCGACAGTTCCGGGACAGACCCGGCTTTTGCCCATTGCCCGGCATATCCTGTTCGGCGACTATAACCCCGCGAATGTTCCCGGCGAGCTTCCCGGCGCTATCAGGCCGCCTTTTAGCCTTGCGCCCTGGAGTTATAAGGTGGACGCCCCCATCGTTCAGCGCGGCGGGGTAAGCATTTACAACAACGTCATAAACCCCAACCGCGGGCAGAAAGCGCTTTTGACCTATACCCTGCGCAAGGGCGGTATGGTTACGGTAAATGTGTTCTCTCTGGACGGGAGCCTCGTCAACGTCATGCACCGCGGCAACCAGCCTTCCGGTACCTATAACTTTTACTGGAACGGCAAAAACATGGGCGGCCGCCCCGTGGCCCGCGGCATCTATTTTATCCGCGTTGTAGGCCCCGGCATAGACGAGATACGAAAAGTTATGGTGGTGAAGTAAAACGCGCCGGGTATGCGGGTGTATTCACAGTACCGGTGTAAAAAAGCCCGCGGCCTCATGACCTTCTTTCAGAGCCTGGAACAGTTCTTTTTCAAGACGCGAAAACTCTTCGTGTCCGGAAAGGCGCTCTTGCGGGGGAACAGGATTCACAAGGGACGCGGCAACGCGCGCAGGAGGCCGGGAGAAGACAAAGATCTTGTCGCCAAGAAGCAGGGCCTCCTGTATGTCGTGGGTTACGAAAAGCGTAGTCCGGGGGCGGCGCGCCCGTACTTCTCGAAACGATGATATAAGAGAAAACTTGAGGGGCGGGTCAAGACCCTGAAAGGGTTCGTCCATGAGAAGGGCTTCGGACTCAAAAAGAAAGGCCCGGGCCATGGCCGCGCGCTGGGCCATTCCGCCGGAAAGTTCGGACGGATATTTATGCAGAGAGCCCTCCAGAGATACCTGCCGCAGATGTTCGCGTATAAGAGCTTTGCGCTCCCCCGCAGGAATGTCCGGCGAGAGGACAAAATCGAGGTTTTTTTCTACGGTCAGCCAGGGCAGAAGCCGCGGCTGCTGGAAAAGGTAACTCACCCGCGCCTGGGCCGCGGGTTTGCCGTTTACAAGAAGGGTTCCGCGGTCGGGGGAGATGAGGCCGGCCAAAAGATTGAGCAGGGTTGTTTTGCCGCAGCCGGAGGGCCCCAGAATTACGCTGATTTTTTCACTTTCAAAGCTGAGCGAGAAATTGTCAAACAGGGTCAAAGAGCCGGCCTCAGGGCAGCCGAATCTTTTGGTAATGTCCCGTGCGAGAAGGCTCATCAGACTCTCCTCCTGCGCAGCGTTTCCATGATGCGGGAAAAAACCGCGTCTGTAAGCCGGCTTATTGCCAGCGCGGCCAGAGTCCAGGCAAAGACCCGCGGCGTTTCAAGCCTGAGTTTCGCTTCCTGCATTCCCGCGCCTATGCCCCGGAGGGGCTGGCTTAAAATTTCCGCCGCGACGACAACGCGCCAGGCAAGACCCAGGGCCGAAGAAGCGCCCGCCGCGAGAAAGGGCAAAAGCGAGGGCAGGTACAGGCCGGTTATCAGGCGGCGGCGGCCGGCTTTGTACACCTTTGCCATGGCTATAAGGCCGGGATCAACCGCGCGGATTCCCGCGGCCACATTTTGGGTAATCACGGGAAAGGCCATGAGGACGGCGACAAAAACTGGAACGGCTTCTGTGGGAAACCACACCAGGGCAATGAGGATGATGGCCAGAACAGGCGTCGAGCGGATAATCGTCATATAGGGCGCGATGAAGCGCGCGAAGAGAGTATACCTGCCCGCGGGAAAACCCACGGCCAGCCCCAGCGCGAAAGAAACAGCAAAACCCGCGGCGCCCCGGTACAGTGTCGCGGCCACAGAACGCCAGAACCCCGCGCCGCCCATAAGGCGCAGGGCCTCCAGCGCGGTTTCTTCCGGCGCGGGCAGTATTATCGAAGAACCCATCAGCTCCGCCGCGAGTTTCCACACGAGGTACAGAAGCGCCAGCGATGCCGGACCGACAAGCCGGCGCGCAGCCCGCCTAAAGACAGGCTGCCGGAGTATGAGGGCAAGAGCTTTCATATGCGCCGGCCCGTTTTGCGGACTCTTGCGGGCAGCTCCGCCGTGCGGCTCTCCGGCCGGGTTTTAGGGCGCCGGGTAGAAACCGTCATCAGGCAGCTTTCCGCCTATGGCCTCCGGAGCAAATTCCAGAAAGACCGAAAGGAATTCCTCAAGAAGCGGCCGCGCCTGCGCCGCCTGCACAAACACAAGATTACAGCGGGGAATGGCGGTTACGGCGTCGGCGGCGCTTATGCCGAACTCAAACTTTTCGGCAAGAACACCCGCCTCGCCGGGATTCGCCGTCACCCAGTCCTGGGACTTTCTGTACTCCCGCGTAAAGGCCGCAAGAACGCTGCCCGGCAGGGATGCTTTTGCCACCAGCACCGTCATGGGGTACAGGGGCCGGGCAGGGTGAAGGGCCGCCCACTCCTCCTGAAAATCGCAGGCAATGCGCGAGCCCTGTTTTGCCAGAAGCACTTTACTGGCAAAGGGCTCCGGCAAAATACCGGAAGCCTCTCGCCCCGCGATAAGAAGCTGGGCAAGCTCCGCATGGGCATAACGGAACTGCACATCAACATCTTTTGCAAGCCCCTTTTTTTCCAGAATATGCCGCGCCACAAATTCCGGCGTCGAGCCCCTGGCGACGTTCTGAACGGTTTTACCTTTGAGGGACTCAAGCGAGCTAACATCAGGATCGGTTGTAACAAGATACAAAACCCCGTTACCGATAATTCCCACAAGGCGGTAGGGCGCGCCCCTGTTGTACAGATTAACGGCGAGGTTTGCCGGCAGCGCGGCTATATCGATTTCGCCCCGAACCATTTTGGGCACAACAAGATCAGGCGAAGAATACGCCGTATACCGGGCCCTTATTCCGCCGCCAGGCGCGGGAGCATCCTCAAACAGTTTGATCATGCCTATTCCCGTGGGGCCTTTCATCGCGGCCACCTGCATCTCAGGCTGATCTTCCGCGGCGGGTCTATCCGCGGCCTCGCTGCGGCCCTTCGCCCACGCGGAAAAACAGGCCCCGCACAGAAACGCGGCCAAAAGAAAAACAATTTTTCGTATCATGCAAACAGTATACGCATTCGGAAAGCCTCAGACAAGGCAACGCGGCGCCTCATCAAAATTCTAACCCTACGGGGGACAGGGCATCGGCGTGGGTGCAACTTCTTTTTCCGTGCGCCCCTGCCTATCGTCGGGAGAAGCGGAAGAAGGAGAAGAATAAAGCCCGGCAACGCGGAGTTTTTGTTGGAAATTAATAGACCCCTGAGCCAGTTCCAAAATTAAACCATTTTTTGAAGCCCGTGGGGCGCAATGGGATTGGAGGGGCGCGAAGCGGC
>JAISQU010000333.1 GCA_031274005.1 Spirochaetales bacterium | reverse complement strand
ATTGACCCTTCCAGCGCGGGACTCCTGTCCCGCGCTTCCAGGGCCGGCTTTTCCGCTTAGTCCGCATCCCTGCGGACTATCCCCGTAAAGCCTGCGCGCTCTCGGCTTTACGGGGCCGCGGAAAAGCGTTCAATTCCCGCTTATAACCCTTTCTTGTACGCAATTAACGTACAAAATTTTGTACGCTGCCTACAGACCCTTTGGAGGAGCCTGTCGGACTTATAACGAATGTGAGCCGAAGACGGCTCTGCGATTTTCGGGGAGACCCGAAAACGCATTACACCCGCAATTTTGCCCCGCAAAATTGCGCCGTCTTGAACCTCGCAGGCCATTGCGGCAATGGCCTGGCTCTAAGCGCAACAGGCTTGGAGGTGGCGGGAATTGAACCCGCGTCCTAAAACGGATACATCAGGCCATCTACAGGTTTATTCGTTCCTTAAATTGTCGGGTGAGGCGGGCGGAACGAAGGCCCGCTTTCACCGTATTCCGGAAAGTCTCCCGTCCGGGGGCCGGATCCCCCGGTTGGAAAGCCCTGTTTTTGTGTCAAGCTACGCGGCCCTCAAGGCGGTGTGCCACAAGCCCGTGGCCAGGCTTACGCCGCGGCCAGTTGATAATCTGCGTTATTATTGGCAGTTATATTTTTTTTGCCGTTTTTAGGAGACCGGCGCTCCACCTGCAACCAAACACACCTTCGTTCCAGTCGAAACCGGTGCACCCCCTCATATTTATATCAATATACCACGGAAAAACGAAATGAACAAGATGAAATTTCCCTGAAGCCGGGGTTACTGGTTTTTTATGGCAATTTCCCGAAATTCATCCTGGATTTTGACGACCGCGTCGGTCAGAACAGCGTCAAACTGAGTACCTTTGCCTTCGGTAATAATACGGATCGCTTCTTCGTAGGGAAAGGCCGCTTTGTAAACGCGCGCGCATACAAGGGCGTCATATACATCGGACAAAGAAGCAAGCCGCGCCGCCAGAGGAATCTCGCTGCCCTTGAGCCCGCGGGGGTAGCCCTTGCCGTCCCAGCGTTCATGATGGCAGTAACTAATGTCGCGGCAGTGCCTGAGGTAGACCGAGTCTTTATCTATGACGGCGTTCATCATTTCTTCGATGATGTTCTTTCCCACCGTGGTATGCGTCCTCATGATTTCAAACTCGTCGGGATCGAGTTTTCCCGGCTTGAGAAGTATCCTGTCAGGAATGCCGATTTTGCCCACATCGTGGAGGGCCATGGCCTTGACGATGATACTCGGCTCCATGTTTTTCAGATCTTCGGCATAGACCGAGGATGTGTTAATAAGGTACTCGGTAAGAGCCTTGCAGAAAAACTGGGTGCGTTTGACATGGCTTCCTGATTCGAGATTTCTGTATTCGATGATGTTCGCGATGGCCTGAAGGGTATTATCCAGAGTCGCGGTGGCCTCGGCGGTTTTCTCCGCCACCAGGACCTCAAGGCCGTCGGAATAATTCTTCAGCTTGATGTGGTTCGCGACTCGCAGGTGAACGATTTCAGGCTGAAAGGGTTTACTGATGAAATCCACCGCGCCGGTAGACAGGGCGACAACTTCCTCATTTGACGAGGTAATAAAGATAACAGGAATCTTGCTGTAGACCGCGTCCGCCTTGAGAATATCCATAAGCTGATAGCCGTTCATTTCCGGCATAATAATATCAAGGAGAATAATCTTGGGAAGAATTTCCGCTTTCTTCAAAGTTTCAAGGGCTTCAACGCCGTTATGCGCCGTGATTACCTTATAATCCTCTTTAAGGATTTCTTCGAGAATCATAAGATTCGTTTCTATATCATCGACAGCAAGCACTACCGGGCGGCTGACAGTGTCTGTTACCATAAAGCTCCTATTTATCTGCCCCTTAACTCCTCCAGTATGCTCCTAATTTCATTCTTTGTCAAAGGTTCTTAGAACGGTTTCGTAACTTGCCCGTGAACCTATGTCATAGCGTCTGCCCTGAAAGAGAAAGGCCATGACAGGGCGTCTGCGCAGGAGCCAGGGAATAAAGTTTCCCGGCGCGTCGGGGTTTTGCCCTTCTGCCAAATAAGTTTCAAAAAGCGGCAAGGTATCCCGCCTGTACAGATAAAAGGGAGGAACAGCCAAATTACTTTTGGGAGCGGCGGGTTTTTCCTCGAATGACAGGACTTTTCCGTTTTCATCCGCTTCGATAACGCCTGTGCGCCTGAGAAGCTCAGGATCCTCAAGCCTGTGGGCGGTAACGCAGTCCCTTCCCACTCTGCGAAAAAACCCGGCGAAATCGGCAAGCTCAAAATCGAAAAGGTTGTCAGCGGCAAGCACAAGAAGCTCGTCGTCCACATTTTTTTCTTTTATCGCGAAGAGTATGTCCGCGACCGCTCCCAGACGGTTCTCGTTACAGGTACTTCCGTCGTTCAAAACCGTAACGGGCCAGGGAGTTTTACGTTCCCGGGCCCAGGCTTCAAACAGGTCCGCGAATTTCGCATTCGAGACGACCAGGCATTCAGCAATGCCCGGCGTTTTTTCGAGCTTGTCCAGAAGCCTATCGATGATTGTCCTGCCCGCCACATCAAGAAAAGACTTGGGCGTAGAAAGGGTAAGCGGATACATACGGGTCGCGTAACCCGCGGCGAGGATAAGGGCCTTCACAGCAGGGACTCGTCTTTGCCCAGGATGCGCGCGCCGTCGTCCAGTCCGGCAAAATAGACCCGGTAGACATCCTTGAAATCAGGATGTTTGGCAGGATACCGGCTGTCGATTCTCTGTTTGACCGCCTCTTTATATGCCGGATCAATGATGCCTATACAGCAGCCTCTGTAGCCCGCTCCTGAAAACCGCGCGCCGTACACGCCGGGGCATTCTTTGAGAATGTCGTAAATTGTGATAAGCTGGGGCGCGCCGCTTTCGTACTGGTGAATGGAGCTTTCTCCCGATTCAAAAATCAGTTTTCCCAGGCCGGCAAGGTCTCCTTTCTTCCAGCATTCTACGCCCTGCCGCACGCGGTTATTCTCTGAATAAAAATGATCGGCCCTGCGGCGAAAACGGCCGGGCAGGGCGCCGCGGTGCTCCATGTAAAATTCTTCGCTGATGTCCCTCAGGCGTACTTCCTTGAATGGCGTTACTCTGCCGCAGCCCGTCTCCTGAAGTATCCAGGCCGCGACTTTGCATTCGTCCACTCTGTTGTTGTAATCTGTGCTGATAAGGATTTTGTTAATGCCGGAGTAAACCACCAGCACGGCGAAGGCGGGCATGGCGGGATTTTTTGGAATAAGGCTATAGTCCTCCGTGCGGCAGTCCATATATAAAAGATGATCGTTTCTGCTCAGGATATTCGCGGACTGGTCGAGTATGCCGTTATAAAGGCCGATGAATTCTTTTTCCACCCAATGGCTGTACCGTATAAGGTCGGGTTTTTCTATGACGAGGCCGTTCACGTCCGCCAGCGCGAGAAGATACGCCGTTGTAACGGCCGCCGATGATGAAAGCCCGCCTATGGGCAGCCGTCCGCGGATGACGCCGTTTATGCCGCGTTTCAGTTTAAAAGAACGCGCAAGGGAAAGGACCGCGCCGCGGAGGTAGTTACCCCAAAAACCGGGAATCATCTCCGGCGCATGGTCTATCGAAAAATATTCCTCGTCAGGAAAATCCAGGCTTTGAACCCGCGCATACCCTGAATCATTGGGCGAGTACATCATGCTTACGCTGGCGTCCAAAGCCATGCCCGTTACAAGCCCGTGCTGGTGGTCAACGTGAGCCCCCAGGGGACAGATACGCAAAGGCGATTTTACGATTTTAGCGTTTTCACTGCCAAATTTCTCATGGAATACCTTCCGCATTTTTTCCATACTACCCGCCTGTATGCTTTTTACGGAGTATACTTCACCGGGAAAAAAGAGTTAAGTGATGATGCCGGAAAACGCTCATTCGGGGCAGCGGGGTACTAATTCTCGCCGAACTCTTTGACAAGCAGGGCCATCTCCTTCAGGCGGCGCTGGACTTTGCCGTTGACGCTGCCGGGCGGGAAGGTTCCGTTTTTTTCTTTTTCTCCGGCGCAGATGCCGGTCAGGATTTCGAGGCCCTCGTCCACTGTAGAGACGGCGTACAGATGAAAACTCCCCTCCCGCAGGGCTTGCTGCACTTCGGCGTTCAGGATGAGGTTGGGAAGATTGAGCCGGGGTATGATAACCCCCTGGGCGCCGGAGAGTCCTGTCTGCCGGCACACCTCGTAGAAGCCTTCGATTTTTTCCGAGACCCCGCCCACGGGCTGAATGTCGCCCATTTGATTGACCGAACCTGTAACCGCTATGTCCTGCCGCAGGGGCGCGCCCGCTATGGCCGACAAGAGGACGTAGATTTCCGCGGAGGAGGCGGAGTCACCGTCAATTTCGATATAACTCTGCTCGAAACAAATGCTCGCCCGTATGGAGAGGGGAAAATCCATCGCGTAGAGGGCCTGCAGATACCCTTCGATGATGAGTACGCCCTTGTCGTGAATTTCGCCGGAAAGACCGGACTCCCTTTCTATGTTGATGATGCCGTCGTGGCCGGGCGCGGTTCTGGCTGTAATGACAAGGGGCCGGCCGAAGGCGTAGTAG
>JAISQU010000352.1 GCA_031274005.1 Spirochaetales bacterium | reverse complement strand
CGGTTCCAAAATTAAACCATTTTTTGAAACCCGCGGGGCGCAAGGGATTGGAGGGGCGCGAAGCGGCCGCGCCAGCGGCGGAACCCCCGGAAAGCCCGGTTTTTGCCGAGCAAAAATGCGCACGGGTGATTACGGTTTTCATTTTGGAACCAGCTCAACTGATAAAAACATACACCAAAGCGGCGAAGAGGGTTCCCAGAGTTATGGTGACGGACAAAAAAATCCAGGCGGGCTGGGGTTCCTGCATCTGAGGTGAGCCCGGAGACAGGGTGTCTTCGAAGATCGCGGGGTTCAGGATTTCGATAAACTCTGAGGTTGAGGCGGATGTTGCTTCCCCTGTAATCCAGGCGGGGTTAAGGTAACCGCAGCGGGGACAGCCCATGTGGAAAGTCTCGGCATGGCCGGAATGGTTACAGCGGGGACAGCGTACGTCGGTAAAGAATCTTCCGCAGTTCGGACATACTTTGTCGGTTGAGGAGACTTCCTTTTTGCAGTTCTCACAGTAAAAAGTCGGCGCCGGCATTCCCGCGTTATCCTTATTTTTTGCGTACGGCCAGCAGAGTCAGATCGTCGTACTGGTCGTCTTCCCGCAGGTGGGTATAAAAGTTGTAGTTCGGGTATTCTTCGGGGTTGGGGTTCTCCATGGGGTGCGAGTAGTACATTGAATACAGCGAGAATGTTTTGCTGAGGAACTCGTCAACGACTTTGTCTATCATGATGCGGTTAGTTTCATTCGCGGCGGGATGGGGATATGTGCGCCAGACTTTTTCCACGGAGACCAGGGCTTTGACAACGGTTTCCGCGGTGGGTTCGCAGCCGGAGAAATCAAACAGAAGCTGTTCGTTGGGCAGGGGGTTGTACATTTTTTCCAGACGGAACTTTCCATGGTCCATGGCCGCTTCGAAAATCTCCTTGATTCTGTCGTTGCCCAGCATTTCATCTTCTACGGGTTCGTCTCCTTCTTTTTCGGGGGGGAGCTGCAGAACTTCGAAATTCGGTTTGCGAAGTTTTCTGTGTGATTCTTCCACACCGTCAGTAAAAAGCATGTTAATATCGCCGGGATTCAGTTTTACCCTGGTCTGTTCAAAAGGAGAACGCATTTCGACCATAAAATTGGGGAATACGCCTGTAGCGGGGCTGTCGTTCATAAGGCGCTGGGCGAAGGTCTTTTTCGCTGTGTCGTAAATATTGAGTATCCTGTCGCCCGCGTGGGTAACGTTGCTTACGCCGGTTTTGACATTCATAACGCCCAGAGTCATGGCGGCGAACCTTCCCTTGAAGCCCAGAGACTCTACAATATCGTTTATCCGGTACAGAAGGGGAACCATATCGATTTTTCCCTTCGTCATATCGTGGTCCTTGAAGTATGAGATAAACACCGTCGCGACCTGAACCATGATGAGCGCGGCCGGGACTCCCTTGCCGGAAACGTCGCACTTAATAAAGGCGTAGTTGTCTTCGTCCAGTTTATGGTATTCAAAGTAGTCTCCCGAAACGCCCTTCGCGCCTTCGTAGTAGCCGAAGAACTCAACATTGGGGGTTTCAATACGGCCTGTGGTCATTTTTTTCCCGCTGGGGCCTACCTCCAGGGGGATGAACATTTTCTGGATTTCCTTACCGACCGTCAGGTCTTTGCTGGCGGCGGCGGCCCTGGCAAGGCCGTGGGTCATTTGGTTGATGGCCTGAGCGAGGTCGTTGATTTCGTCTTTGGTTTTTACATCAATCGAGTAATCCCGCAGCGTTTCTTTGTCTTCGGTGGCGCTTATTTTTTCAACGCCCTGCACGAGGCGCCTGATCGGGATGATGGTAATTGAGGCAAGAATCATAGCGCCGACAACCCCGACAATAACCGCTATAAGGGCAATTCCCGCGGTAATCATGACAAGAATGCGGCGCGATGTGTCAAGCTGCTCAAGGATTGTCTGGGTTGAAACGCCCAGGCGTATCAGGCCGCGGTAATATGTATTGATTCCCGTTGTGCGATACAGGACGGGTTTATAGAAGGTGTAATGCAAAATATCGGGATTAAGTATCCGCGTTCCCACAGCGTCCTGCAGCGTATGCAAAATTCTCCGGCCCCAGGATTCCCCGGAATAATCTTCCCGTTCGACGCGGAACTCCGGATAGGCCATGATGGTCCGGGACAGGGAATCGAGTTTTTCATTGAACTGCGCCTGAAGGATGCGGATGGCGTCCTGATTGTCCTGTATACGGGCCTGGCTGGCCGCGTCTGTGCGGCCGACAAGGCCGCGGGTTTCTTCTGAAAGTCTGTCCAGTTCCGCCGAAATATCAGAAACCGAAGCCCGCGCCTGGCTGTTGATGGTCTCGGCCAGAGCTTCTTCCAGCTCTGTTATTTCATCCGTAATGCGGGTAACGCCGGGGTTGATCTCCTGCGTGTCGATTTTCTGCGCTATCTCAGGATCGTTGGAGGCCCACACGTACCCGTAGGAGGCTATATCGGCCTGGCTTCTTCCGGAAATTGTGGTATACGTCGCCTCATTCATGGCTGAAATCTGGGCGGGCAGAACGCCCAGTTCCAGAATGGTTCCCGTGGGCAGGTAGGTGCGGGCGCCCGCCGCGAGGCTTTCAAGAAGAACCGCGGCGCGCTCGTATAAGCCCTCGGCAAGGTTGCGCTCATCATTGGCGGACATGTATACCCCAAGGGGGATGGAAACCATCAGTACAACGGATATAACCAGTACCGTAATGAACATGCTGAACTTTATACGCAACCCTATACCTTTTCTTTTCATAACCCTCATCCTTTCCTGCTTTTTCACCCAGTGACCGGCATTTCCCGTTACCAGGGCAATGGCTTCGAGCCGCAGCCGCCGCCCTTCGTTCACAAGAGATCCTATCCTGCCTATGGAGAAAAACATGACGCAGGCCAGAAACGCCACAAGCGTCCACAGCATCAGAGCCTCTCCCGGCAGGATAAGAGGCGCCCGCTGTGTCGGCTGCATCCGCGGATCGTAATAAATCGTAAAATCCCCGAACTTGATGGTTCCCGACTGCTCAAGCCGCAGATGACTGCGGGCAAAGACTACGCCGCGCTCGGGATGGCGCACAGCGATAAGATAATCCGCGTTTTGTATTTCCGCTATGACGGGGCCGTCGATAGTGCGGTCGCCGCGCACGGTAAAATCCCCCGCCCCCCTGTGAAAAACATAGTCCCAGGGCGCCTCGCCGTCACGGTCCAGAATAATATCCGACACTGTTCCGTCTTCGCTGAACCCCCGTCCCGTCAGGCTGAAGCGGATGTTCCCGATAGCGTCCCGCACCGCGTTTACCAGAGAAATGTAGGTAACCGGCTGGTACTTGTTGAGCGAAACAAACATATCCTTTGAGGGGCCAACGTTGCCCACCGAATCCACAGCGGCCACAGACAGAACCCATACCCCGTCATCGTAATTCTGGAAAGAGATTTCCGGGTCGCGGAGCATCACTGTTCCGGGAGGTTTCGGCAGAATGAGGGATTTTTCCTTCAGGGCGTCGGGGGTCTCTCCCGCGAACTGGAACGTGTACGTATACCCCGCAATAGAATCTCCCGCGGGAGGCTGCCAGGAAAGGGTAAAGGTATTGGACACCAGGTAGCCCTGTTCGTCCAGTTCCGGTTCGGTGAAGGAGACGCTTGCCGGCGGCGTGGTGTCGCGGTAATACGGCATGGTGGCCGGCGGCGACCAGTTACCGGCATAGTCCTGGGCGGCTATATGGAAGTACCAGAGCCCGTCTTCGTCTGCCCGCAGCGATATGGCGCGAATGTTTTCCAGAACAGTTATGTCGCCTGACAGGCGGGGCTCAGGGTTACGCGACCACTGGTAGGAAAAACCCGCGATTCCCGAAGAATCCCGCGGAGAGGACCAGCGCAGCCGCACATCGCTTGAGTCCGAACGCCTGCCGCTGGTAAAATTGACAGGAGTTATGGAAGGCGGCAGCACAGTGGTATCAGGCTTGAGATAGAAAAGCCTTGAAGTCGTGTCCCGGTTTTCCCACAGGATGTAGAGGTCTGTGCCGTGGATCACCGGCCGGCCAAAGGTGGAAGTTCCCGGTATGGGGCTTATGTCTCTGTCTTCCCAGAAAATACCGTTTTTTACGGCCAAAATAATGTGGTCGACCCCCATCCGGTTATCGAACCACAAAATGTATGTGCTGTCATGGTAGCGGATAATCCGGGGAAAGTTCGCGGTCCGCATTCCCTGTGTAACCGGTTCGGGAGCGCCAAGAATGCGCCCGGTTGCGTCAAGTTCCATATAATAGATATGCTTCGCGCTGCGTCCGAGGCGCCTTTCCCACGCAATCGCGAGATTCCCGCCGGCAGGGCTGATGTGAGGGCGCTGGTTGTCAAAAGAGCCGAAGGCTTGCTGCAGTCCGTCTATTACCTCGCTGAACTGCGTCAAATACTGTAAGGGCCCCCAGGTTCTCCCGCCGTCGGCGCTGATTTTCATGTGAAGCTGGTAGGAACCGCTGCCTCCTGTTTGCAGAGACTGAAAGACCACATATTCCCGCCCCTGAAAACTGGTATGCTGGGGGAGGAAACTCAAGGTAAGTTCCGGTTCGGAAGCAAAGGGCATAAACTCCGACCAGTTCACCCCGTCCGCGGACACGGAGTAAAAAATGGATAGAATTTCGTTCAGTTCCTGAGTGACAAAAAGCAGGAATCCCCCGTCCTCTTTGCAGAACAAACGGGGGGCGAGGGTTGTGGTAACGGATATACGCGAGTTGACCTTTGTAAAGGTTTGCCCCTCATCGGAGGATGTAAAAAAGTCTATGCTGTTG
Source organism: Spirochaetales bacterium (assembly GCA_031274005.1). Classification (GTDB taxonomy): domain Bacteria; phylum Spirochaetota; class Spirochaetia; order DTKZ01; family DTKZ01; genus JAISAF01. The sequence goes on along the minus strand of JAISQU010000352.1, from coordinate 3,597 downwards.
GCCCCGGAAAGAACAGCGGCATGTATGGTTCCGTCACTCCCCATAACGGCGGAAAAAATCGAGTTCATATCGCCCAAAAAGGGATACGGCCCGGCAAAGCGCTGGTTGGTAATCCAAGTCTCCCCGTCACGGGTTGTCCTGACGCCTATATAGTTATCGCCCCGCCCTTCCGAAGCGTCGGCAGCCTCCTGCCATAAAAAGGCCATCACGCCGCCGCCGGATAGAGCCTGGGGGAAACGTCCGGGAGTGGACGCTATAACTTCCGGGCTTTCCCAGTACAGAATCTGGGCAAAAAGAGGAGAAGAAAATCCTGAACATAGCGCGAATCCCGTCAGGAGGATTCTGAAAAAACGGCCTAGATTTGTGATTCTATCCTCCTTCGCAGTTCCTCAAGCGGAGGATAATTTTTGCCTGCGGGGGTCGCTAAAAGCCTCTGCACAATGGCAAGAGCTTCAAAATAATTCTGGCTGTTGAAAAGCTGCTGGGCTGTACGGAACTGCTCTTCCGCCGAAGCGGGCAAAACGTTCACGACAGTACCGCCGCCTACATCCTGGAGGCGCGTCTTTATTTCCATGGCCTGCCGGTTATTCGGATCAAGCCGCAGGGCTTCATTAACCTGTGCCAAAGCGATTTCAAACTGCGCGGTTTCATTACGGGCCACAGCCCCGTACGCCGCCTGGGTAAGACGCCGGGATTCGGCAAGATCCCGTTGTGACGGAGGCGGAATCCTGATTCTTAGCGCGATTTCCACATCGTAAATCGCCTGGTTCATTCCGGGAAAGTTCGGGTTTATCTGCTGCAAGTCCTGTAGTTCGCTGTATGCCTCCTGGTTATTTACCCCGATTTTGCTTCTGGCTGTATCAAACATTGTTCTGAACATCGCCGTACTGTTCCCCGGATCCCGCAGAAAGGCTATTTGCAGGGCAAGAACGCTGGCCTTTTGATTAAAAGGAAAAGTCTTCTTGATCTGGGTAATTTTTTCATCCGCGCTGGTAAGGCGGGCAAGAGCGTCTCTGCGGTTTCCTTCCGCCAGAAGCTGCTGGGCGCGGGTATAGTCCTCACGGGCAAGATTCAGAAGCTGGTTCATTTCATTATAGAGGGGGTCTGTTATCAGTATACTCCGCGCGGAACTGACAAAAAGAGCGGCCCGCACAAAACCCAGCCAGTAGGCAATTTCCGGCTCTTCGGTTGTCTGGGTTGTCTGCCAGCGCAGCTGCGCCCGGGTGAGAGCGGTTTCCGCTTCCTCGTAGCGGCCTTCGTTATAATAGTTACGCCCCCGATCAATCAGAGACCTGACTTCGGCAAGCACCTGCCTGTTTTCCGCTTCTCTCATAGTATCGTCCAAAGCGATAAGGCGCGCGTCGCTCTGGGTTCGCAGCTCTTCATCGTCTTCGAGAGCCAGGCTGTTCAGGAAACTCTGCCGGGCAAGGGCAAGAGCCCTGTGAGCCGCTTCGAAGTTCCCCGCGGTGATGGCGGACTGGGTTTCATTCAGGCGCAGGTTCCCCTCGCTCTTGAATCTTTCGGCCTGCAAAACATTTGCGCGGGCCGTTGTGACAGACGGGCCAAGGAGGGCCCGCAGCCTTTGAATTTCGGCAATACTGTTTTGGGCTTCCGTCATTTTCTGAACGATTCCCGGATAGCTGCGAAAACGGGTTTCTTCATTTCCGTAGGTTGTCAGAAAACTCCGGGCGGAGGCTTCCAGCGTATTAAAACGGGCCGTGAGTTCAGAAAAAATCGTCAAGGCTTCGGAGGGTTTGTGTACGACACGGGTCTCAAATACTCCGGGGGATACTTCAACCTGCGTTTGCATGCCCCGGACTAATTCGGTTCCCCGCAGGTAGTCCGCCTGCCCGGAGGCAACTCCATCGGTGATGATGGTAAGCTGCATAGCCGCTATCCTGTCCACAGCGGATATTTCCAGGTCGGAGATTCTGTTCCCCCATGCCTCCAGATCATCTTTGTACACGCGCGAGATGCTTTGAATCCGCGGCGGGGTCAGGGGATTCTCCCCTGTCGTATTGCTGAAGGCCAGCCAGTCGCTGCGCAGACTCTCTATGGGAGCCGCCTGCCGCAAAAGATTGGCCCGGAAAGCCCGTAGTTCTTCCAGGGATGTCGGAGCGGCAACATTTCTGTCTCCCAGAGCCGCGAGGGCTTCCACCAGGCTTATACGGCTTTCCGCTGCCGCCCGCAGAGTGCTGAGGCCCAAAAACAGGGGCGCCTCAAAGGATACCAGCTTCCATGATTCGGAGCTCAACGCCGTTCCCTGAACAGCAAGAGCCTGGTACCAGGGATTCATAAACCGGGCGGCCTCATCAATAACACGCAGAGCTTCCGCGAAACTGTCCCTGGCCCCGTACCAATCCTCGGTTTCCGCTGCCGCGCGTCCCTCTTCAATCAGCGCGGCCGCCCTGTCCTGCAGCATTTCAATGGCAGGCCGGGAGGCATCGTCAAGAAGACGCTGGGCCGCGCCTTTTATCCCCTCGGGAGTTTCGGAGGCCTGCCAGCCGCCGATAAGCCTGCCCGTATACCCCAGAAAGCGGTCTTCCTTGTCCGGCTGGACAAGGATGTTTTGTTCATGGAGTTCCCTGACCGCCTGAAGCGCAACGCCCATCGTACGCGCGACAGGCAGAAAAACCTGGGCATACCGGTTCAGGGCGGCCCGAAGGGTATTCTCATCGCCTGATGACGCGGCGGCCTTGAGTTCCTGCAGAAGCTCGCTCTGGACAGTCCGGGCATTCCGGAAAGCCGCGGCCTCCCGCTTCACGGAAGCGATGATAGCCTCAACACGGTTTCCTATGATATTTCCGAATCCCGTACCATCAAAATGCTCTTTGCCCAGGCCGATGGCGTCTTCGTACATTTGAGAGGCGTCCCAGTAATTACCCTGGTCCAGAAGAGCGAGAGCCGCCTCCATAACCGTTCTGAACTGCTGCTGTTCGTAAATGAAAGTCGCCGATTCCCGCGCCTTGTCCAAAGCGCTTACCGTAGCGGGGCTGGGATTGGGATCAAGGGTTTCAAGTTCCCTGATAATTTGCAGGGCTCTGCCTACATCCTCATCCTGATAAAGAACCTGTATAAGCTCTTCATAGCGGTCGTTATAGGATCCCCGGTATCTGCGCACCTGGCGGATAAGATTCTCGGCCTCTTCGGTTTTGTCCGGATCTTTGCGGATAACCTCGGTCAGGATGAGAAGAGCCTCGTTGTAGCGTTTTTCAGCAATAAGCTGCCGGGCGTCGGTGAGTTCATCCTCCTGCCCGCCCAGAGCGGACAGAGCTCCCCCCCCGGCAACAAAAAAAACGAGAATTATTACATAAGTACAAAAGCGTCTTTTTCCTGTCACTTTGCCTATCTGCTTCTTTCCATCCTTAGCAAACCTGCTTATAGTTTATCATATTTATCGGCATAAAGCAGGGGGGACAAACAGGGCTTTTTATAATATACAAAAATCCCGTAAAGCGAAAAGCCGGCGGGCCGGCATGGGGTGCACCAATTTTTTCCGTGCGCCTTTTTTGCTTCGCAAAAAACCGGGCTTTCCGCTTCAATCTTTTGGCTGTGCCAAAAGGATTTACGCTGCAATCCCTGGCGCGGCCCAGGGGC
>JAISQU010000272.1 GCA_031274005.1 Spirochaetales bacterium | reverse complement strand
TTCTATTCATTTTTAGGTACTTTATAGACAGACTCTACTTATTTCTTCTTGAACAATACTATAAAGATTTAAAGGATCATTTCCTGATAAAATGAAAAAGTTTGGAGCACTTTCTTTGGTTAAATTTACATAAGAGCTTGTCGAAACGCAAGAAGCCATTAAAAAAACTGTAAAAACAATTAAAATCTTCCTAAAGTCCATATTGAAACCCCTTATGCGTATTTTATATTATTATTTCATTTATGTCAATATTTAATGCTATAATTCCTCCAAAGCCGAAAGCGCGTTTTTGCGCAGCTGAGGGTGGCGGCCTTCGGCGGAAAGCTCCTGTATCTCCGCTTTGAGGCTCGTCAGGTGATTTTTCTGCACGCCGCGGATGCCGTAAATCTGAATAATGAATGACGGGTGACCAAGCATTTTTTCGTACAGATTGTCGAAACCCGAATACTCTTTTTGCGACAGAAGTTTGCACACCGCATCCAGCATGGGCGAGCGGTCCTTAGCCCATTCGGCCGCCATGATACGGGAGGCGCTTTCTTTCATCGCAGAAGGGTGTTCATCCGTCAGCGCTTCCGCCACGAAAGTGCGCAGGTCTATGGCGTTTCTGTCTGACTCCATAAATTCCTGCAAAAAGCCAACCGCGTTTCCCGCGTCAATTTTCGACAGACTGCGAAGAGCCGCCTGCCGCACCTTTTTGTCAGGGTCACGCCGCGCCCTGTAAATAAGAATATCCACAGCCTCAGCGTAATTCATGTCTCCCAGCCTTTCGGCCGCGAGCTCTCTGATACGGGGAAAGGAATCCCGCAGCGCCGAGACAAGCACGGCCGCGTTCTGGTCCCCCGGAAAACGGCCCAGCGACGAGACGGCGTAGGCCCGCAGAATATTGTCCGTGGATTCCAGAGCGGCGCGGATGGCGGGCAGGGCCGCCTCATCTCCTATTTTACCAAGGGAATCGCAGGCAAAGCGGCGCAGGGTTATATCCTCATCCTCGTCCGCAAGCAGTGAGGCGAGAAAGGAAACGGCCCCGGGGTCTTTCATATCTCCCAGCGCAAGAATAATTTCACCCCGCCGGGACTGACTTGTATCTTCGTTTTTAAAAAGCTCAAGAAGTTTGCCGGAACTTTCCGGTTCCGCCTTTTTGCCCAGGTAACGTACCGCGGCCCCGGCGATCTGGGGGTTGGATGAACTTAAAAGCGGATAAATTTTCTCCGGAAAACTGTGCGTCTTCTCATCCGCCAGATAACGCAAAACAGCCGCAAGAATATCCCTGGGCGTATCCTCATAGGCGTCCAGATATTTTTCCGCGGGCCCCACTCCCGCGTCGCTGCCCAGAACCCCAAAGTAAGCGAATATTTCCTGCGCCGTTTTAGCGCCAGGGCCGGCCTCAAGAAGGGTAGTAAAATCGGGAATAAAAGCCCCGTCTTTTTCCGTTTTCAAAACCGCAAGAAGTTCCACGATTTCCGTTTCAAGCCCGTATTTAATAATATCCCGGCGCTCCTCCGTCAGCGAACGGACAGCCGCCTCATCGGTCTTTGCCTCAGCCGGGGCCGGGGTTTGCTCCTCCGCCTGCGCCGCCAGGGAGAAACCGCAAAAAACCAGCAGCGCACAGCACAGCATCGCTCGTTTTTTCATCAGTTTTTACCACTCATTAAAATATCGATATTCATACTCATCCGCATTATAAAATACTACCAGACTTTTGAAAAAGTTTGAAGTTTTGAATCCGGGTTCAGACTATGGGCGCATCCCGGCGAAGACGCCGGGACCGGGCTTTTCGGGGGTTCCGCCGCTGGCGCGGCCGCTAACGCGCCCCTGCAATCCCTTGCGCTCCGCGCCCGAAGGCTTTAGCTTTTTTGAATGCCATATACCAGGTGTACTATCTGATCTCCGTGAGCGCCGACAAGTTCCCTGCGGGGATTGATGGTCAAGTCCATTGCTTCCAGAGGAATAGCGCCGAGCAGGGTATCTTCGGCATCGGGCAATACAAGCGCATCACAAACGGCGCCGCGGTTTTTCCATATAACTTCCAGCGGGCCCGCGAGGTTATAAACCGCTTTTGTCCCATCGGCAAGCGTACTGGATTCAGTTCTTGTTACATCAAGTCCAAGTTTTTTACGGGTGGCTTCATCGATAATAAGGGTCCACGCTCCGGTATCGACTACTGCCGTAACTGCCATGTGACGGATGTCCGGTTCTTTGATCAGTCCCGCTTTAGCCCTGAATATATCTTCCATATTTCGCAGGGTGATTTCGGCGCGCACTAACGACATCCCGTTTCCTCCACTTGACATGAGAATTGTTCGGAAACTAAAGTTTCCGAACAATTCTATTTATATTAATACGTGTACTGTAAAACATCAAGGGCGGGGCACCGATAGCCAGCAATTCCAAATTAAACTGAGCCTTCATCAGTATGTGTGGGCCATATTAGGCCCTTCCCGGCAATGTAAGATCAATACCTGAACATCTGAGCATTACCAACGCAAGCATATTCTCAATATTTCTAAAACCATACG
>JAISQU010000263.1 GCA_031274005.1 Spirochaetales bacterium | reverse complement strand
CTGAATATGTTTCCCCGGGTAGAAAAACCCCAAAAATCCTCGGTAGAAACCGCTTGGGAAGGGGTTGGCAAGGCGTTTGAAGCCGTGGGCTGCGATATGTGGAAGGCGATAGAAGATGTCGAAAGACTCTATAACATCCCAAAACAGTCAGCCTCCAGCCGCTAATCAAGTTGTTCAGACGGGTCTCTATAGCGGCCCTATTCCGCCGCCTTATATACTGGCGGGTTTCAAAGAGCTTATGCCCGATTTACCGGATCGTATCGTAAAAATGGCGGAAAAGGGTGTAGATGCCGATGTTACCAGAATTGACCGCGAATCAGCCTCGTTGGGCCGGGGCCAGGTCTTCTCTTTTCTTTTGGGCCTTGCCGGTTTCGGCATTGCTGCCGTTTTCGCCTTTAACGGGATGGAAGCCGGGGCAATTGCGGCGGCTATTGGCGGGGTAGCCCCCATCATTGTCGCCGCCATCGGCAATCTGCATAAATAACCCGAGCTGCTTGCGCTAAACTTGACCCGCAATTCCGGGTATAATCAGAGCCTCTCGATTTCCTCCGAGGATAAGGGGATATACTTTTGTATTTGTTCCGGGGACAGCCCGTCCTTCTTCATCTTCCGCCCTGATTCAAGCTTTTCCTGAAGGGCTTTCTCGTCCCTCTCTTTCCAGCCTTCCTGCCGCGCATCCGCCCGTTCAGCCTGCCGGTCCAGACGGCCCTCGTACTCGCTATCCAGCCGCGCCCGTTCAATCTCGTCCCGGCTTACCGTCAGCAATACTTCTCCTGCCATCGCTATTCCTTCCTCCCTCCGCAGTAACTCGTTCACTAAGGCCCGCCTCTCCCGGTCTTTTGCGTACCGGAAGAACAGGGCCCACATCTCCTCCCGGCTCAGCTCCGCAACAGGCTTTCCGGCTATATCCACAGCCTTTTCTAATTCTACTACAATGATTTTTGTCTGTCCACCTAAATTTACCCCAAGCTCCCGGTCGTAATACTCAAAATGATGTACCAGCGCCTGGTCGGGGAATATACGCCTGGAACGAATCAGGGATATTTGATAGGTATGGGTCAGTTCCCCGAAGCTTTTGTCGCTTCCCCGGATCTCCTGGCCGGAAAAGAGCCGGGCGGTGTAATACTCAAGCCTGAGGGGCTCGAATTTCCGGGGGAAGAGGGTCATTTCTACATTGGCCAGTTCGCCTTTGTCAAGCTTTACCCGTATGTCGTAGCGGATCTGCCGGTCTCTGGTGTCCAGAGCCGCCGGCTCGTTGGCAATGACGGTGATGACTTCCACCTCCCGGCCTATGTAGGGGGAGATGAGCCGTTTGAGGGCGCCCTGGGAGAGGGGGGTATCCCTGGTAAAGACGGCCTTGAAGACATTGTCCCGGCAGATTTCGATAATGTCGTCGCCGGGCGCAAATTGAATAGTGTGCATAAAAACCTCCACCCTCTATAAGGGTCTGAGCGGGGTCTTGCTTCACTTATTACGCGGTTTTTTTAAAAAACAGCCGAAAAATCATGGGTCAAGTTTAGGGCATGGTACTGTGGTACTGCAAAAATCAGTACTTTAGTAAGTTCCCCGCTGATCCAAACCATGAGAGAATTAAATTCAAATTTTAAGTATGCGAATCAGGAGGAAATGTTTATGAAAAAAAAGTGGCTATTGGCAGCGCTTGGCGCGGCCGTTTTTGGGACGTTTTTTTCCTGCAATATGGGGAACAACGCCAGTGTCGAGGCGATCGAAAGCGCGCGGTCGGTGGACTTTGTTTCCCCCCTTGCCGCGGCCCAACTGGATTTTCAGCCCAGTATTACCGTGGTGTCGGCCTCGCCGGTGAAGGCCTGTTGCTGGCAACGGCGCAGGGATCCGAAGTGGCTGCTTGATGGAACGTTTTTATCGGAACCAGATGGTAATGTCGTAGGCGGTTACTGGGATTGGGCCTGGGATGGTACTGCGAGTTGGAACAATACCCCATATCAGGCGCTTTCCAATGGCACTGCCAGTTCTGAGGGAGAATCAAGTACCGACTGGCAACATACCTGGCAAATTACGAGCGCCAATGCTAAAACAGGCCATGCCGATTACTTTACCGGGGGAACTGCGGGAACGCCGGCCCATTTTGTTACCTTTGATCTGGGGGAAGTGAAACGCAATATTTTCCGGATCGCTTATTATCCGCGCGGTTCGGCTGGGCGTATTGCCGAATACGATATATGGATCAGCAGCAATGCAACAAGCAGCGATGCGGCCGAGCTCCGTCCCGAGATCGCGGCAGGCTGGACGAAAGCGGCACACGGCACATGGGGAAACAGTGGCTGGCAGTACGCCAACTTTGTGACGGATACGCTGTCGAACGGCCCGGTAGACGCCCGGTTCGTACAGATACGGAGCCTTGCTGACGGCGACGGAACCGGCAGCTTTGAAGTCGGCGGCAGGGAAGTCAAATTTGATATAGCCGGTGATTTTGACGGTACCATTGATAAATCGTATCTGATGTCGGCGTATATCAGAGGCGTCCCGTTGGTCTCATCAGCCGGTAATGCCCGTTCCGCCAATATCATAAAACTTGAAGAGCTGCTGGACGACGCAAAACAGCTTTTATTCGCCGATATTCCGGAAAATTTTATCGACAAAATCGAATTGCAAAGAAACATCGACAACACGGCAAAAGAACTTATCCCGCTGGTGAATTCACTCTCACTGTAAAGGAGGAACACTATGAAAAGATTTTTGCGGGTACTTACGGGTCTGCTGGCGGGCGGTCTTTTGGTACTGTCTGCCTGCCAGATGGAAAACAGCGCCCTGGACGAGCCTTTGACGGCGGCGGAAGCGTCGCCCCTGGCAAAGATGTCCTACGCAAGCTGGGGCGGGGACAATTACCAAAACCTGGGCCTCGCCGGTGTAACGGTTACCGCCTGCTGCGGGCAGCCCCACGCGGCCAGCGGGGATAGCGACGCCGCCAGCGGTATTGATAACCTGAATCCGTACAAAAAATCGACTAATTCTTTATATTATAAGGAATTATGGCAAAAACAGGGAAACCCATTGGGTTAAGGCTGAAATGAAAAACTTCTAGTAAACATACCTGCCGCCTTGTGGTATAATGGTTTTTGTTAG
>JAISQU010000350.1 GCA_031274005.1 Spirochaetales bacterium | reverse complement strand
GATTGAAGCGGAAATCCTTTTGGCGTAGCCAAAAGATTGCAGCGAAAAGCCCGGTTTTTTGCGGCTTTGCCGCAAAAAATGCGCACGAATGATTAGGGTTTTCATTTTGGAACCATCTCCATTATGAAAGAATATTACCGGATTAGCCGCCGCGGTGCAACGCCCTGGCCTTTGAGTTCGGTTTTTCCGGTATTTGCTTTTTTTCTTCATGCGGATTATAGTAATGCCCATTATGCGGGAAGAAAAAACGCCCTGCGCGGGCCAGCCTGTTATTACCGTGCGGGACCTCCATGTGCGTTACGGGCAGTATGAAATCCTTACCGGAATAAACTTTACCGTCCCGGCGGGGGACTTTCTCGCTGTGGTGGGGCCCAATGGTTCAGGCAAAACAACCTTGATAAAAGCCCTGGTCGGCCTTGTGCCCGCCGCGGCCGGGAAAATTGTTTTTGTTTCAGGACTCAGGCTGGGCTATCTGCCGCAGAAGGCCGCGTACGCGGACCCGCGTTTTCCCGCAGTGGTACGCGAGATTGTCGCCTCCGGCCTCCTGACGCGGCGGCCCTTCCCCCGCAGGCTCGGCGCTCATGACCGGCAGCAGATTGACGATACTTTGAGCCTGCTGCAAATCGAAGACATCGCGGACAAAAGGATAGGCAGGCTCTCCGGCGGCCAGCAGCAGCGGGTTCACCTCGCGCGGGCTATGGTTGACAATCCTTCCCTGCTCATTCTGGACGAACCCACAGGCGCGCTTGACCCGCGCTCGCGGGAATGTTTTTACGCGACCCTCGCGCACCTGAACAGCCACCACAATGTCACCATAATTATCGTAACCCACGACAGCCACTCCATAGGACAGTACGCCGCCTCTATCCTGTTTCTTGACCGAAAGGTTTTGTTTCACGGCCCCATGGCCGGTTTTGAAGCGGAGGCCCGCCAGGACCATTACTTCGGCATGCACGGGGAGCACGCAAAGCTATGACGGTTCTGGAAATGTTTTCTTATGCCTTCATGCAGCGCGCCCTTGTCGCCGGAATTTTCACTGCGCTTTCCTGCGCGGCGCTGGGCTGCTTTCTGGTGCTGCGCCGCTTCGCCATGATAGGCGACGGCCTTGCCCATGTGGGATTCGCCGCCGTCGCCCTGTCCCTCGTTCTGGGTCTTGCCCCCCTGACGCTGGCCCTTCCCCTGGTAATGCTTCTGTCCCTGTGGATACTCAAGCTGGGAGAAAAAACAACCCTGTACGGAGAAACCGCAGTCGGCCTTGTATCCTCGCTCGCAATGGCCGCGGGCGTCCTTCTTGCCGGCTCAGGCGGCGGCTTCAACATAGACCTCTCCGGTTACCTCTTTGGCAGCATCCTCGCCATCAAGGAATCCGAACTCATCCTTTCCGTCATCCTTTCCGCGGGCGTAGTCCTTGTCATCAAACTTTTTTACTACGACCTGTTCTCGCTCACATACGACGAAGAGTTCGCCCGCGTCTCAGGGGTAAAAACCGGCCGCATAGAAAAACTCCTCATACTGCTTACAGCCCTGACGGTTGTCCTGGGCATACGCGTCGTCGGCGCTCTTCTTATCTCCAGCCTCATTATCTTCCCCGCCGTCACGGCGCTCCAGCTTTCAAAAGGCTTTCGCGCAACCATTCTTATTGCGATGGCCTGCGGAGTTTTCTCCGTAACCGCGGGGATAACCGCGTCCTTTTGGCTTGAACTTTCCACAGGAGCGACAATCGTTATTGTGAATTTTCTATTGTTTATCGCCGCCTTTGCGTACAGCAGGATAAAAAGTTAGCAGCCGGCCCGCGGGCCGTCAATGACTCTCCTCGCCCTGAAGGGCGGGGTATGGACCCGCTTTCGGATCAGGCTTCGGCGTGCGCGCAAGACGCAAACCCAGGCTGTAGGAAAATCCCCCGGCCTTGTAGAAACCGCGGCTGGCAAAGGACACGTCCGCGCGGTGTGTATTCCAGGCCGTACCGCGTACAACCCGCAGGCGCCCCGCCTCCCCGGCAGGAACATCGCCGTCAGGCTGCTCTTCATCCACGGCCTTCCCGGCGGCGGACTCCTCCTCAAAATAATCGTCACACCACTCCCACACATTCCCCAGCATATCGTACAGGCCCGCGTGGGAAACCCCGTTTGCGGTTTTGTAGCCTTTCTTTTGCCCGCCGTCGTAAAAATCCACAGGAGTCGTGGGCCCGCCCGCGGCCGACGGATTTCCGCCCCGCGTCTCAAAAGGGTCGCCGGATCTTAAAAAATTTGCCGCGGAGGAGTTTAACGCCGGGGCGCCGCCGGGGTATTTATGCGAGTCCGGCCCCCGCGCGGCGTATTCCCACTCGGCCTCACGCGGCAGACGAAAACCATCCGCCTGAATATCCGCGGCGGCGCCGCTCTGTATGTGTGTATACGCGGGTTTGAAGCCGAACATGCGCGACAAACTGTCGCAGATAAAAGCGGCGCCATACCAGGAAAACCCCACCACGGGATGCTCCCCGCGCTCCGCCCGCGGCTCAAGAACAAATTCCCCCGGCCCGCCCGCGCGCAGATCAAGACCAAACTGAAAGCCGTAGTTGAGCTCCCCAAAGCCCAGATACGGCGTACCGTCTTTGCCCTGAATCATATCCGCGGAGGCAATCAGCTCTCCGCCCGGAAGCAGCCTGTTTATAAGCTCCGCGGCAAGCTCGTTCGTCACCTCGAAGACCGCCATTTCATACCCGCCAAGACTCTTCATCCGGATAACAAGCGGCTTGTAGGAAATCCTCACCACGGGGGTCCAGTCTTCCGCTCCGCCGAACGGCGGCAGCCTTCTGGCCCGCAGAAATAATGCGGACGACTCATCCATATTCAGTTCCAGCTTGATGAACGCGCCCTGAGTTTCCGCATCAAAAACAATATCCGGTTTCTCAAAACTCTCCGTCAGCGCCGCCTGCGCCTGAACCTTACAGCCCTCAGGCTGCTCATTCCAGTAAATAACCGGGTCAGGCGTCGCGAAAATAAAAGCGCGGCCCAGCCCCGGCAGGGTAAAAACATCTGTTTCAGGCGCCCCGTTCCGGGCCTCGTCGCCGCCTCCGGCCTCCGCCCCGGCCGCCACCTCTGTTCCTCCTCCATCCGCCTCAGGGGCAATTACGCAGCCCGCGGGCAGACACAAAACCGCGAGAAAAATACAGAGCAGCAGCCGAAAGATTCCGGCTCTCATACCGGTACCCTTACAGGCGGGCATATAGCCGCCGAAGCTGCGCCTCAATCTCGGGAAGCAGGAGAGGCTCGTTTTTCATAAACACAAGATGACCATTATAGTACAGCGCCACCGCGGGAAGATTATAGGCAATATACAGTCCCGCGGCTGTGGGATGAACATCCACATCAACAACAAAACCCGCGATTTTTGGGTACTTTTTTCCCAGGTGCAGAATAGCCCGCATAAATTTAATATCAGGCCCCTCACTCTCGCGGTAAAAAAACACAAAAACCGCCGTGTTCTCCTCGTGAATCTTCTGCTCAAGCTGATCCAGAGTTTCCACATATTCCATGAGAAAAGTATACAAACCGCAGGAGAAAAATACAAGCGTAAACCCGGCGGGCGATTCCTATTCGATAAAACTGATTTTGGCGGTATCCGGTTCGTGGGGCTTTCCGGGGGTTTGGGCGAATCCGAGCAAAACCGAAAGCCCTATTTCATAGCCCGGCGGAAAGCCCAGCCGGTTATTGAACTCATCGCGCCTGTCCCCGGCAAAGCAGAAAACCGTAAGCCCGCAAATCACATTATCAATACCCAGCGATGCCGCCGCCAGCGCGATATTTTCGGCTATAATCCCGCAATCAAACAACTCCGCGCCGGGTGGAACCGCCTTCGCAAGCGGAATAACCATCATGCACGGGGCGTTGTAAAACAGTTTTCCCCCGCGGGACATGATGCGCTCATACATGGTTTTATCCGGCATGGCGGCTAACATGCGCAGCCCCTCGCCTTCCATGTCGCTGATGAGCCGCCGGTTTTTTACAACAATTACACGCCAAAGCTGGCGGTTGGAGCCGCTCGGCGCGGCAACGGCGGCCTTCGCTATAAGCCGTAAATCCTCATCCGCCGGGAGCCTGCCGGTAAAATCCCTGCATGAATAGCGCTTCAAAATAGTTTCAATTGTGTTATTCGTCATAGCGAGTATCTCCTTTGTTTATTCCCCGGGGTGCACCAATTTTTTCCGTGCGCCTTTTTTGCTTCGCAAAAAACCGGGCTTTCCGCTTCAATCTTTTGGCGATGCCAAAAGGATTTACGCTGCAATCCCTGGCGCGGCCCAGGGGC
>JAISQU010000240.1 GCA_031274005.1 Spirochaetales bacterium | reverse complement strand
AGGGCCGAAATCCTTTTGGCATAGCCAAAAGATTGAAGCGGAAAGCCCGGTTTTTTGCTTCGCAAAAAAGGCGCACGGAAAAAATTGGTGCACCCCAAGCTCACGATCAGGGCCGCCGCAGTATAAATAAATAACGCCGCAGTTTAGCAAAAAGAGCGTATTGTTATATCCGCTGGTTGACTCTCACCGCAATTTCCGGTCGGGGCATTTTCCCCGCACTGCGTGCGGGGAAAATGCCCCTTGACACCCCTCCCCTACCCGCCTACAGTACTGCGAGGATGAAACTTCTTTTACTTATCATGGCAGCCTGTATCTGCGGGTGCGGCCTTGCGTCCGACAATATTGTAACTTTAGTCACCAACAGGCAGGAAATCGCGGCGTATTCCGAAACTTTCAACAGCGCTCAGAATACCCACCGCCTGGAAATCCAGTACAGAGAAACCACTCCCGCGGCGCTGGATTTTTCAGAGGGCGCGCCGGACCTCATTATCATGGAAAATCTTGCGGGAAAAACATCGGCCCGCAATTTCCGTTCCCTTGACAGCATTTTCGGAGGAAGCGGGCCTGCCAAGAAAAGTTTTTATTCATCTCTTCTTCTTGCGGGACAGTATGAGAAAGGACAGGTTCTTATTCCTGTGTCGTTCAATCTTCCGGTTCTGATGTTTGATACCCGCATTCCCGGGCCGGAGGCAGCCGCGTTTATGATCAATCTGGACGATCTTCCGGAGCTTGCCGCGCCCTGGAACAAACGGAATAAAGAGGGGTTTGTATCTATGGGTTTCGCCCCGCGCTGGGATCCTGATTTTCTTGTTCAGGCAGCCGTCATGCGGGGGGCGGCCTTTCTGGAAGGCTCAGACTCCATTCTGTCCTGGAACCAGAACAACCTGACGCAAACCCTCAATTTTCTGCGAACCTGGACGGCCGGCCATAACGGCGGCGCGAACGCGGAGATTGCCTATGCCGAAAAGTATCTTTATGACCCGCCCTACAGGCAGGTCTCGCTTGGCCGGGTAAAATACGCCTTCACGACAGTGGCGGATTTTTTCCTCCTGCCGGAGAACCGCAGGATTTCCCTGGACTTCCGCTGGCTTGCCCGCGAAGATAAAATTTACGCCTCTGAAAAAATCCTGTTCGCGGGGATTCCCGACCGCAGTAAAAATCCCGGCGGGGCCGAAGCCTTTCTGCGCTGGCTTTTCTCCCCCGATACCCAGAAAGCTCTCCTTGAGCTGTCTCACAGAAAAATGCCGCAGATATTCGGAATCGCGTCGGGCTTTTCGCCGCTGCGGCAAATCAACGAAGAAACGCTCCCCCGCCTGTATCCCCACCTTGCGGGGCATATCCCGCCGGAGGATATACTTGTGTTCTCCCATCCCCTGCCCTACACATGGAACAGTATCAAGGCCCAGGTTCTTATCCCCTGGATGCTCAGAAAGATTTCCGCCGATCCTGACCGGCAGGCGGAGCGGGCGTCCGCCGGCGCGGATGATCTTGCGGACGCTCTGCACGGCTGGCTGCAGCACCAGGCGCGCTGATTGGAAAAAGCATGGTTCATACCGAGGAGCTTGCTCTAAACTTGACCCACAAATAAGCATGCGGAATATAAACCGCGAAGTCGAAAAAGTCGAAAAAGGGAAGAAAAAGAAGGAAAAACCGTGGCATTTCCTGTTTTTATCTCAAATCTTACAAATTACCTGGACATAACAAGGTAAAACCCGGGCTTCCAGCAAAAACTTCTTCGACTTTTTCGACTTTGCGGTTAGAAATTTCTGAAATATGTAATCAATCATCGAGTTATGGGTCAAGAATAGCCCTGAAGGGCGCGGTAATTTAGTCCATATTCGCCAGCGACAGGGGCGCAACCTTCCCCGCGGGATCTTCCACAAACACATGGGCGTCGGAGAACAGTATGAAGGTGCGCGGATTGACCTCGGTTTTTGACCTGGCGATAAGGGCCATCGCGGAATCATACTTACCCAGATACCACTTGCCCTGATCGCGTATCACGGCAAAAAGCTCCGAGCCGTTTACCTGCAGGGAAGATTCAGGATACACCTCTTCGCGGGCGGAGATTTTCTCTTTCAGGCTGCCGCGTTCCAGTACGGCAAGCCTGCCCGAGTCGCCTCCCTGTCTCTGCATTATGACGACAATTCCTCCGCCGAATGATTCATACTGCCGAACCATTACCGGCTGTTCCGGAGTATCGGCAAGGGCCTCTCCGCTTTGCGGATCTATCAGAAGCAGCCTGCCCTTCGCCGCCGAGTCAACCTTGATAAACGGAATACCCCGTATCGCGGCCAGGCTATCCTTCTGTAAAACTTCTTCCTGATCTTTGGCTATTTCCTTTCTGTCCTCGCGGACCTCTTCTTTCTTTTCTTCTGTCCGGGTCTCCCGCGCCGCGACTTCGGCCTCTTTCCGCTCTACGGCTTTTTTGTCTTCCTCAACTGCGGCCTGTTCTTCCCGGAGTTCGGTTTCCTTTTTATCAAGTTCTTTTTTTTCTTCTTCCGTCGCGGGCTTTCTGCCCTCCTCTACGGCCTTCTTTTCTTCCTGAACCGCGGCAATATCTTTCTCGACCTGCTTTTGGCGATCTTCTACCTGCCGGCGTTCTTCCTGCACGGCCTTTTTTTCCTCCGCGCTCTTGCGCTCCTGCTCCTCTATCTGCCTCTCTTTCAAATCCAGAAGTTCCTTGCGCTCTTCAATACCCTTGTCCTCCGCGGCGCGCAGATCTTCAACAACATTTGTATCACTGATGGCCCCTGTATCAACCGCGTCGAGCGAACCGGGCGTCGCGTCCGACAGGGGAATAAGAATCTGCGTCCCGCCGGGCCAGTCCCGCCAGCTTGTGGAAAGCCCCGCCTTTGCGGGGTCAAGGTTTGCGATAACCGCCGCCTTGTATTTGGAGGCAAAGTACGGCATGTTTTTTCGGTACACAGCGTTGTAAATCGTAATAAAGCGGGAAAGCAGGGCGGCGTCCTGCGGCGAATATCCATAGGCCGCGGACAAAAATCCGGCCAGAATAAACCTGAGATTGCGGATATGGTCTACCGCCGCGGAACTTTCCAGTATCAGAATATCCGCGTCAAACAAATCTTTTTCAGAAGGGTCAACAACATGGATGAGCCTGTAGCGCCCGTAATACTGGCCTCCCGCATTGAGGTTTTGCCCCAGAACCGTACCTATGCCGCGAATCTGATCGGCGGTCTCGACCTTCGCGGGCGCGCCTTCGTTGTTTTCAAATGTGACGGTTTCTGTGGTACGGACTTCCTGTTCCGCCACATCGAGGGAACAGAGGTTCTCCGCTATAAAAAGCGCCGCTAAAAGACTAATCCATGTTTTCATAGGTACAAGTATATATGAAAACTCAGGAATAGTCCATGAATTTTCAGGCGATTCAAGTTCGGCTCTTGCCGTGACCGGAATATCCGCCGGATTGCTATTCGCGGCATAGATATATCAGACATTCAAGTAATAAATTAATATTTTGCATACAGAAATGTATTAATACTTTATTATAAATACATTTTCGTAGTAAAACAGGCGGAGCGTGCAAAATTCGTAAGCCCGAATTTCATGCAAAAACCGTAAATTTTACCCGTAAAACGCCCGAAAACGCCCGTTTTTGCGGGAATTTCCCCTGAAAAATCTGTTTTTTGCGGTTTGTAAAATATTGGCACACTTATTGCTATATTGAAGCGGCATGCGCTGTGTACGCAGCGCCAAATTGGAAATTCGGAGCGAAACATGAGGAAGATAGCGATCTACGGGAAGGGCGGTATAGGAAAGTCCACGACGACGCAGAATACAGTCGCCGCCCTTGCCGAAATGGGAAAGAATATGATGGTCGTCGGCTGTGACCCGAAGGCGGATTCAACCCGTCTTCTGCTCAATGGTCTGGCCCAGAAAACCGTTCTTGATACTCTGCGCACGGAAGGCGAAGATCTTGATCTGGATGATGTTGTGAAAATTGGTTTCAAGGGAACGCGGTGCGTGGAATCCGGCGGTCCTGAACCGGGCGTCGGCTGCGCGGGCAGGGGGATTATCACCTCCATTAACCTGCTGGAACAACTGGGCGCTTTTGATGTTCAGTATAAACTCGACTACACCTTCTACGATGTTTTGGGCGATGTTGTGTGCGGAGGCTTCGCCATGCCCATACGGGACGGCAAGGCCGAAGAAATCTACATTGTGTGTTCCGGCGAAATGATGGCCATGTACGCGGCGAACAATATCTGCAAGGGGATTATGAAGTTTGCCGAGGCGGGTTCCGTACGGCTTGGGGGCCTTATCTGCAACAGCCGTAAGGTCGACAGGGAATCGGAGCTTATCGGCGCGCTGGCCGAAAGGCTGGGCACGCAGATGATTCACTTTGTTCCGCGGGACAATATGGTGCAGAGGGCGGAGATCAACAAAAAGACTGTCATCGATTTTGATCCGACGGTAAATCAGGCGGATGAATACCGCAAGCTCGCCAAGGCGATTGAGGGCAACAAAATGTTCATCATTCCCAAGCCTCTGGAAATCGCGGAACTCGAAAAATTGTTAATGGAATTCGGTATTGCCGATTAGAGTTTTTCGCCGTGTTTTTCGCGGGAACTCCGCGTATATAAAATTTTTTAGGAGAAAACGTATGCTGATGATTAGGGCGATTGTGCGGCCGGAGAAGGCCGACCCGGTTATGGCGGCTTTGATGGCGGACGGGTTTCCCGCGGTTACGCGGATGAATGTTTCCGGCCGCGGGAAGCAGCGGGGGATAAAAATCGGGGATGTTACCTATGATGAGATTCCCAAGGAGCTTTTGATAATGGTTGTGAAGGATGCCGACAAGGAATTCGTTGTCAGAAAAATCATGGAGATCGCGCGGACGGGCAAGGGTTCCTACGGCGACGGGAAGATTTTTGTATCGCCTGTGGAAGAGGTGTATACGGTCAGCTCCGGCATAAAGGAATCGCCGGATGACGGGGTGTCCGCTCTGGGGCCGCAGCCTTCTCCCGCGGAGGCTCTGCCGTGAAGGAGGTAATGGCCTTTATCAGAATGAATATGATGAACAAGACCAAGCGGGCCCTCGCCGCGGCGGGAATAAGTTCCCTGTACGCCAAGGAGTGTCTGGGCAGGGGGAAGGGGCTTGTGGAGATTCCCATCCTCAACGGCGCGGAAAAACGTTACGAGGAAATGATGGACGAACTGGGCAGCGCGGGCCGGCTTGTTCCCAAAAGAATGATTAATGTTGTCGTGCCGGACAAGCTGGTAAAAACTGTTGTGAATACCATCATCAGGGAAAACCAGAGCGGCAAAAGCGGCGACGGAAAAATTTTTATCATGCCGGTATACGAGGCGATTCGCGTGCGCACCGGTGAGGCCGGCGATGAAACGCTGGATATGTAAGGAATGTAAGGAGACATTATGGCGGATATAACGGAAAGACCCTCCGTTGAAAACTTCAAGGAAGAGGTGCTGCGGAGCTACCCTCCCAAGATCGCGAAAAAACGCGCAAAACAAATAATCATAAACAAGGTTGAAAACCAGGAGGAAGTTCCTGTTATTCAGGCCAACACCCGGACCATACCCGGCATTATTACCATGCGCGGCTGCGCCTACGCGGGCTGTAAGGGCGTTGTTCTGGGGCCGACCCGTGATATTTTGCAGATAACCCACGGTCCTGTGGGCTGCGGTTTCTACAGTTGGCTGACCCGGCGGAACCAGACCAAACCGGAAAGTCTGTCGGACACAAACTTTATGACTTACGCCATGTCGACGGATTTGCAGGAAGACGAGATTATCTTTGGCGGGGAGAAGAAGCTGCGGGCCGCCATCGACGAGGCTGTCGCGCTTTTCCACCCCAGGGCAATAGGTATTTTCGCCACATGCCCGGTTGGGCTTATAGGCGACGATGTGCACGCGGTTGCCCGCGCCATGGAAGAAAAATACCCGGACATAAATATCTTCGGTTTTTCCTGCGAGGGCTACAAGGGCGTGAGCCAGTCCGCCGGACACCACGTTGCCAACAACAAGGTTTTTACCGATGTTGTGGGGCTTTCCGACAAGGCCAGGGAGGGCAGGTTCCGCGTCAATATTCTGGGCGAATACAACATCGGCGGCGACGCTTTTGAAATTGAAAGAATTGTCGCGGATTGCGGCATAACCCTGCATTCGACTTTCAGCGGAAACTCCACGTATGAGGAGTTCTCAAGCGCCCATACCGCGGATTTAAATGTCGTCATGTGCCACAGGTCAATTAACTATCTGGCGGGCATGATGGAAACCCGGTACGGCATTCCCTGGTTCAAGGTCAACTTTGTGGGCGCCGGGGCTACATCCAAGTCTCTTCTGAAAATCGCGAACTATTTTGAAGACCCCGCGCTTATCAAAAAAACTGAGGAAGTTATCGCCCGCGAAATGGAAGAAGTCGCGAAGGTGCGCGATGATGTAAAAAGCCGCTGTCAGGGAAAAACCGCGATGCTCTATGTCGGCGGGTCGCGGGCTCACCACTATCAGGATCTTTTGAAGGAAATCGGCATGACAATTCTTTCGGCCGGTTATGAGTTTGCCCACAGGGACGACTACGAAGGCAGGAAAATTATGTCCTCCATTGTGGTGGACGCCGACTCCCGCAATATAGAAGAGCTTACCGTTGAGCCTGACCCTGAACGCTACAAGCCCCGCGTTACGCCCGAAGAGCGGGCGCGGCGGGAGGCCGAGGGTTTCGCTTTCAGCGACTACAGGGGAATGATGCCCGAAATGGATAACCAGACCCTTGTCATTGACGACTGCAACCATTACGAGCTTGAAGAGCTTATCGACAGGTATCATCCTGATCTGGTATGCGCGGGCATCAAGGAAAAATATGTTGTGCAGAAACACGGCATTCCCATGAAGCAGCTTCACAGTTACGACTACATGGGGCCTTTTGCCGGATACAGGGGCGCCATCAATTTTTACAGGGAGATTGACAGGCTTCTGAATTCCAACGTCTTCAAATTCGCCAGGGCGCCCTGGGACGAGAACCCGCAGATTCACGCTTCGTACGGCTTTAACGGATAGGAGCCTGTCGGATTTCTCATAAATGTGAGCCGGAGACGGCTCTGAGATTTTCGGGAAGACCCGAAAACGCATTACGCCCGCAATTTTGCGGGGCAAAATTGCGGCGTCTTGAAACGTCGCAAGCCATTGCGACAATGGCTTGGCCATAAGCGCAACAGGCTCATAGGAGAAAAGAAATGCTTTTACGTCATACACCCGGGGAAATCTCGGAACGCGGCGCTTTGACGGTGAATCCCGCGAAGACCTGCCAGCCTGTGGGCGCCATGTACGCCGCCCTGGGGGTTCACCGCTGTCTGCCCCACAGCCACGGCTCGCAGGGCTGCTGCGCCTATCACCGCAGCGCCCTGACGCGGCACTACGCGGAACCGATTATGGCAAGTACCAGCTCTTTTACCGAAGGGGCTTCGGTTTTCGGCGGGCAGTCAAATCTGCTGGAATCCATCAATAATATTTTTACCCTCTACAATCCCGATATTATAGCGGTAAATACAACCTGCCTTTCGGAAGTTATAGGCGACGACCTTACCCAGATTATTGGCAGGGCTGCCGCGGACAACAAGATTCCCAAGGGCAAAACAGTTATGTTCGCTTCGACTCCCAGCTTTAAGGGCTCGCATGTTACCGGCTACGCAAATATGCTGGCCGCGATTGTTCAGAGTTTCGCCAAAAACACGGGAAGGAAAACCGACAGAATTACGCTGCTGCCCTCGTTTATAGAACCCAGCGATATGTCGGAAATCAAGCATATTGTTTCGGCTATGGGCATTGCCTACATTATGTATCCGGACACCTCCGATGTTGTGAACGGGCCTCTGGACGGCACGTTCCGTATGTATCCAAAGGGGGGGACTCCCAGGGCGCTTATAGAGGAGTCGGGAGATTCCCGCTGCGCCTTTGCCCTGGGGAGGGTAGGGACCCTGTCCGCGGCAAAATTGCTGGACACCAGGTGCAAAGTGAAGACGGAGATTCTTGACCTTCCCATAGGCATTACGGCGACCGACGAGTTTGTTGACTGTCTGCGCAAAACCGCGGGAGTGTCGGTTCCCGAAAGCCTGCTTCTGGAGCGGGGCCAGTTTGTTGATGTTCTGTGCGATAAAAACCAGTACCTATACGGAAAAAAAGTTTCTCTGTCCGGCGATCCTGATATTCTTCTCGGGCTTGCGCGGTTTTGCAGTGACGCGGGGATGAAGGTGCTGCATGTGGTAACGGGAACTCCCGCGCCGGGAAAGTTCGCGGACAGAATCAGGGAAATTACCGGCGGGGATACGCTGGTTAAGGTTGGCCCCCAGGCGGATCTTTTTTACTTTCATCAGCTTTTGCAGAACAACAGGCCTGATCTGATATTCGGCAATACCTATTGTAAATACATCGCGCGGGATATGGACATTCCCCTGATTCGTACAGGCTTTCCCATTTACGACAGGGTAGGGCATTCGTACTTTCCCATTACCGGCTACAGGGGCGGCCTGCATCTTCTGGTGAAGATTCTTGACGCTATTATGGACCGCCAGGACCGTGACGCCCCTGAAGAAAAGTTTGAACTGGTTATGTAAGAAGGCTTAAAGGAATTTATGGTAGAAGTTCTGGCGGCGCGGCAAAAACAGGTTCTCGAAAAAGGCAGGGATTCTTACGCCCTGGAGTGCGGCAAGGCGAGTACCGCGGGTGCGGTGAGCCAGCGGGCCTGCGTTTTTTGCGGCTCCCGCGTTGTGCTGTATCCCATAGCCGACGCCCTGCATCTTATCCACGGGCCCATAGGCTGCGCGGCCTATACCTGGGACATACGGGGATCCATGTCCAGCGGGCCGGAACTCCACCGTTTGAGTTTTTCCACAGACCTTAGCGAAAACGAGGTTATCTACGGCGGTGAGAAAAAACTGTACGCCGCCCTGACGGAACTTATAACCGAATACAAACCGAAAGCGGCCTTTGTGTACTGCACCTGTATCATCGGCCTTATAGGCGACGATGTGGACGCTGTGTGCGCCCGCGCCGGACGGGAGCAGGGTATACAAATCATAGCGGTTCATTCCGAGGGCTTTAAGGGAACAAAGAAAGACGGGTACAGGGCCGCCTGCGAGGCCGCCTTCAGGCTGACGGGTAAAGACAACGATACTCCTGTTTCCCGCTTTAGCATTAATATCCTGGGCGAGTTCAATCTGGCCGGCGAGACCTGGCTTATCAGGGATTACTACAAACGCATGGGGGTTGAGGTTGCCTGCTGTCTGACAGGCGACGGGCGCGTGGCGGATATAGGCCGCGCTCACCGCGCGCGCCTGAATGTCGTACAGTGTTCCGGCTCCATGACCAGCCTCGCAAAAATGATGAAGGACAGCTACGGCATTCCGTTTATCCGCGTGTCGTACTTCGGTATTGAGGATATGACTAGGGCCCTCTACGATGTGGCGGAATTTTTTGGCGATGAGGAGATCCTCCGCCGCACGCGGGATTTTGTCCGCGCGGAGGTAGGCTCTCTTCTGCCCGGGCTGAGCGAATACAGAAAAGACCTTGAGGGAAAAAAGGCCGCAGTGTATGTGGGCGGCTCTTTCAAGGCCTTCTCCCTGGTAAAGGCCCTGCGGCATCTAGGCATGGAAACCGTTGTTGTGGGCTCCCAGACAGGAGCGCCGGAAGACTACGAATACCTGAAAGAAATTACAAACGAGGGCGCCATTATCTGTGACGATACAAACCCTCTTGAACTTTCGGGGTTTATTCTGGAAAAAGGAGCGGACCTTCTTATCGGCGGCGTCAAGGAAAGGCCCATTGCCTATAAAATGGGGATAGCTTTCTGCGACCACAATCACGAGAGAAAAGAAGCCCTCGCGGGGTACGCGGGCATGCTCAACTTTGCGAAAGAGGTTCACTGCTCCGTTACAAGTCCTGTATGGCGTTATTCCCCCGCGCGCATAAAAGCCGCGGAAGAAAGGGGAGGGGCCTTGCCATGAAAAGCGGCGCCGGCGTCCCGGTAAAATCATTTGTCTCCACGCGGAACGCCTGTAAGCTCTGTTCGCCCCTGGGCGCCTGCTTTGCCTTTCGGGGTATTGAAGGCTGCATCCCCCTCATCCATGGATCGCAGGGCTGCGCTACATACATACGGCGGTACGGCATCAGCCACTTTCGTGAACCCATAGACATCGCCTCCTCGAATTTTACCGAGGCGGCGGCCATTTTCGGCGGTAAGGACAATCTGTTTACCGCTCTGGACAATGTATCCCGCGCATACAGACCCGCGGCCATAGGCATCACCTCGACCTGCCTGTCGGAAACAATAGGCGAGGATGTTTCCATGTACCTGAAGCAGTACGAGACCCGGCGCGGGCAGGGCCTGTGCGATAACGCCGGACATTGCCCCGCGATTTTTTACGCTTCAACGCCGAGCTACAGGGGTACGCATGTAGAGGGTTTTCATGAAGCGATATATGCCGCCGTGCGCGCTCTGATCTCGGACGGCCCTGCCGCAGACCAGCGGCGGGTGAAGGTTCCCCCGCGGATCAACCTGATTTCCGGCCTTCTCTCCGCGGAAGACCTGCGGGAACTGCACGCTATTTTAAAATCTTTTGCAGCGCCGTATACCCTGCTTCCCGATTATTCGGAAAGTCTGGACGGGCCTTCGTGGGCCGGCTACCAGAAGCTGCCCGCGGGCGGAACAAAAGCCGACGACATCAGAAGCATGAAAGACGCGGCGGGAACCCTGTATCTGGGCTTCTCATCCTCGCCGGAAAGGGACGCCGGTCAGTGGCTGGCTTCGCGTTTCGGCGTTCCCCTTACTCATATGGATTTTCCGCTTGGAATTGAAAACTGCGACGTGTTTTTTGAATCCCTTTCGCGGTTGTGTGAAAAGCCTGTTCCGGAGTTCTGGACAAAACAGAGGGGCCGCCTTATCGACGCCTATATAGACGGGCATAAATACTGCAACGGAAAAAAAGCCATTATTTACGGCGAGGAGGATTTTGTCGTCGCCATAGCCTCATTTCTGGATGAGATAGGGGTTGTTCCTGTCGCAGCGGCAACGGGCGCTCAGTCAAACAGCTTTGCGCACAGAATCAGGAAGGCGCTGAAAAACACGCGGCAACAAACCCTCATTATGGATAAGGCGGATTTTGCCGGCATTCTGGAGGCGGTAAAAGGCGGCGGGCTTGAAGCCGATTTCGTTATGGGGCACAGCAAGGGTTTGTATCTGGCCCGGAATTTGGGCCTTCCCCTTCTGCGCTGCGGGTTCCCTGTTCATGACAGAATCGGCGGGCAGAGGATTCTCCACCTGGGATATAAAGGAACGCTGAATCTGTTTGACCTTGTGTGTAATACCCTGATGCAGGCCAGGCAGGAGAAATTCTCAAGCGGCTACACATATATATGAGCGGATGCGAGGAAGCGAAGATGGATTTCGGCAATCACCCATGTTTTAACGCGGAGAAGCGGCACTCAACAGGACGCATTCATCTTCCTGTTGCGCAGCGCTGCAATATTCAGTGTAATTTCTGCAACAGAAAATACGACTGCGTGAATGAAAGCCGTCCCGGCGTTACCTCGCGGGTTCTTACTCCGATGCAGGCGGTGAGCTATCTGGAGTCGGTGCTGGAAAAAACCGGTAATATCTCTGTAGTGGGCATAGCGGGCCCCGGGGATCCCTTCGCGAATCCCGAAGAAACGCTGTCCACGCTGGAACGTATCCGCGAAAAGTACAAAGAGAAGGTTCTGTGTGTGGCGACAAACGGCCTTGGCCTGCCGGACTATGTTGATGATCTGGCGCGGCTTGCCATTTCTCACGTTACCGTTACCGTCAACACAGTTGACCCTGAAATCGGAAAAAAAATCTATCCCTGGGTTCGCCTGGGAAGAAACATCTACAGGGGAGCGCCGGGGGCGGAGATACTGCTTGAACGCCAGACAGAGGGAATTAAACGGCTCAAGGCCAAAGGTCTAACGGTAAAAATCAATACGGTGATTATTCCCGGCATCAACGATTCTCACGCCGAAGAGGTTGCCCGGTACACGGCGGGACTTGGCGCGGATATTCAAAACTGTATTCCCATGATGCATGTTGAAGGCACTGTTTTTGAGACCATAGCTCCGCCGGAGCCTCAGCATATAGAGGCCCTGCGTCTTAAAACCGCGAAACATCTCGCGCAGATGTCGCACTGCGCGCGGTGCCGGGCCGACGCCGCCGGTATCATAGGCGGGGAGAACCCGGCGGAAACAGCCGGGCTTCTTGAGGCGGCGGCCGCGCCTAAACCTGATGAGATGCGGCCCTATGTCGCTGTTGCCTCCATGGAAGGGCTTTTCGTGAACCGTCATTTGGGCGAGGCGACGCAGGTATGGATTTTCGGCATAGAAGACGGCAAGGTTACGCTGAAAGAGCAGCGCCCGACCCCGCCGCCGGGATCCGGAGACCGCCGTTGGCTGGATCTTGCGCGTATTCTCCATGATTGCGTAGCGCTGCAAGTCAGTGATTGCGGCAAAAATCCCAAAGAGATTCTGGAAAAACACGGCGTGCAGGTTATGTCCGTTGAGGGTCTTATCGCGGACACCGTGAGCCCCATTTTGGAAGGCAGGCAGGTTCCCGGAGTATACAGAGCCCGCCGGCAATGCGGGGCGGGAGTTTCCTGCGGCGGAACAGGCATGGGCTGCGGATAATAGAGTTTTAAAGGAGTTTGAGAGATGACAAAACCAAAACATCACATTTTTGTGTGCGCGTCCTTCAGGATGAACGGAACGCCCCAGGGCGTATGCGCCAAGGGCGGTTCAGGCCAGCTTTTGCAGTACCTTCAGGAAGAGTTGAATGAGCGCGGCATGGCGGATGTCGCTGTATCCAGTACAAGCTGTTTGCGGGTATGCGACCGGGGGCCGGCCCTGATTGTATATCCTGAGAACTGGTGGTTCGGCCATATAGATGGAGAACAGGCCATTGACGCGGTTATAGACTCAATCGAAAGCGGAACCCCTTCGGCGCAGCACAGTATTACATAATCCAGGTTCCGGTTCGTTTTGCCCACCTCCTTTTTCGAACCGGAACCATTTTTTTATCGACTGAAGACCCCCTCAGGTCGTCTGCATGACAGCTATGAGCGCTATGAGCGCTATGAGCCTGTCGGACTTCTCATACATGTGAGCCGAAGCCGCCTTAGAGCCTGTTCAAAATCTCCTTATAATTCGGAATTTGGGCGCATTTGCGGCGTAAAACGCCGCAAACCGGGCTTTTCGCTCCAATCTTTTGGCAGACCAAAAGGATTTCCGCTTCAA
>JAISQU010000348.1 GCA_031274005.1 Spirochaetales bacterium | reverse complement strand
ACCGGAAGCCCTTGGGCCGCGCCAGGGATTGCAGCGTAAATCCTTTTGGCATCGCCAAAAGATTGAAGCGGAAAGCCCGGTTTTTTGCGAAGCAAAAAAGGCGCACGGAAAAAATTGGTCACCCGTTTCTGAACAAGTCTTATAGTTTTCCTGCCATCTTAGCTCAGCTGGCCAGAGCACGTGACTTGTAATCTCGGGGTCGTCGGTTCGAATCCGACAGATGGCTAAAACGAAGAGCGGCCCTCCCCTGTTCAGGCGGGAGAGAACTCAGGGATGCCGGCAATATACGAGATCAGGCGGGCATGTTCTTCTTTAAGTCCCGCAAGGGCTTTTTCAGCGGCGGCGGCGTTCCGGGCGATGGCGGCCCTCTCCAGCAGCAGCGCGGCGTCACCCAGGGCCTTTGCCTGAAGGTTCCAGCCGCCGCCCTTGATCCCGTGGGATTCAATACGCAGCGAATCCCAGTTGCCGCTGTCCAGATGCTCCTTCATTGTCAGGAGTTGCCCTTCGGTCTTTTCCAGAAACTGCCGCGTAACCTTTATAACAATGTCCTTCCGGTTCATAAAGGATTCAACCGCCGCCGGAAAATCAAACACCGCCGCGCCCCTGGCCTCTCCCGCCGTCCCGTCCGGCCGCGCCTCCGCGCCGCCTGATTTTTCATCCTCTAGGGGAAGCCATTTCGTCAAAAGGGGAACAAGGTCCTTCACGCGGAAAGGTTTTGCCAGAAAGTCGTTCATTCCCGATTCAAAGCACTGGTCGCGATCTTCCAGCAGGGCATTCGCTGTTACGGCGATAACAGGCATCTCAAAACCCATTTCCCGTATCTTTTTTGTCGCCTCCATGCCGTTCATTTCCGGCATCTGCATATCCATAAAAATAAGGTCAAACTTTTCGGCCAGGACTTTGTCCACAGCCTGTCTGCCGTTGTCCGCCATGGCCGCGTTGTAGCCCAGTTTTTCGAGTATGGTACGGAAAAGCTGCTGATTTACCGGATGATCCTCGGCCACAAGAATTCTGAATGTATGCCGCCGGACCTCCGCAGGCGCCCCGGCCTCCTGCGCGTCCGCCGTTTCGGCTAAAGTCTCACCCGAAAGGGCTGCGGCGACGCACTCCATCAGTTCCCCGAATTTCAGGGGTTTGCTGATATACTGCGCGAACCATCCCAACTGCTTCATCTTCGCTTCCGCGGCGCTGCCCAAAGGCGACATAAGGACAAGCGCGGTCTCTTTTATGGCGGGGTTATTTTTGATTTCGCTGGCAAGCTGCCAGCCGTCCATATCGTTCATGTTCAGGTCAACAAGAACAAGCGAAAAAGGCTCAGGCGCGGGGGCGGCCTGGGTCAGGATTGCCAGAGCCTCTTTTCCGGAGGAAGCTTCCTCGACCATAGAAAAATAATTCGTAAGGTAGGAAAAAACGACCTTCCTGGCCGATGCGTTATCATCCACAATAAGGATTCTTTTGCCCGCAAGCGAATCCTCGACAACCGCCTCAACATCCACCTCGCGGTCATTCACCAGTTCGAGGGGAATGACGAACCAGAAGGTAGAACCCTTCCCCGGAACGCTTTTTACGTCGATAATTCCGTTCATCATCTGGATAATGCTTTTCGCGATGGAAAGCCCCAGACCCGTCCCCCCGTACTTACGGGTTGTCGAAGAATCCACCTGGGTAAAAGCCTGAAAAAGCATATCCAGCTTATCCGCGGGAATGCCGATTCCCGAATCAATCACCTCGAACTTCACGGAGTGCAGCTGCCCTATCTCATAGACAGGTTCAAGCCGTATGAGAATTTCTCCCTGCGATGTAAACTTGACCGCGTTGTTAAACAGATTGATAATAACCTGGCGCAGCCGTGTGGGATCGGTACGCACCCAGCGCGGAATATCTTTGCTCATGTCCAGTATAACTTCAAGATTTTTCCTGTGGGCAAGCAGGCTGATCATATCGACAACTTCGGCGACAAGAGATGTAAAATCGCAGTCCATGATTTCCAGCGAAAGTTTTCCTGATTCAATTTTTGACAAATCAAGAACATTGTTGATAAGGCCCAGAAGAACATCCGCGGAATAGCGTATCTGCCCCGCGTACTCCTTCTGTTCCAAATCGAGTTTTGTATCCGACAGAAGTTCCGTCATTCCGATTATGGTATGCATGGGGGTACGGATTTCGTGGCTCATGTTTGCAAGAAAGGCGCTTTTCATTTGAGTCGCTTTTTCGGCCGCTTCCTTGCCGCGGCGAAGCTGAGCTTCCTCGTTTTTCCGCCGCGTTATGTCTTCCAGAGTTCCGAAAATCAGGGGAACAGGATCAGCGCACATAGAGGTCAGCGTTATGGCGGCAAGCCGTTCCTTTCGGTTTCGCAGATAGCGGCACACTAGCTCGCAGCGGTTATTCTGTTTGCCCTCAAATTCCTTGAAGCGGGAAATAAAAACAAATTTGTCTTCGGGATGAAGCAGGCCGGAAAACGCCTTTCCCTGTAATTCCGGCTCTTCCGCGCGCAGAAGATTCCGCAGACAGGCGTTGGCCCGCGTAATCGCGCCGGAAGCATCCAAAACAAATATCCCGAAAGGACAATTTTCGAATATAAGCCAAAATTGTTTTTCCGGTTCCATCACCATAAAAACTGCCTAAAAATTCGTCCGCAGAATTTCCGTTGTTTTCTTGCGTATCTCTTCGGGTTTCAGGGGTTTAATCAGATAACTGCGCACGCCCATCTTCAAAGCCTTGATAACCGTTTCCTGCTTTGACAGGGCGGAAAGAACGATAACCGGCTTTTTGATACCCTGCAAAGCCATGGCCTGCAAAGTTTCAAAGCCGTCCATAACAGGCATCATCAGGTCCAGAAAAATAAGGTCGTACTGTTTCTCTTTTCCGGATTGCATGTACTCCTGCCCGTTATTGTATGTATCAATCTCGAAAGACGTATCGAGAAACGCGGTTTTGATAAACTCCTGAATCACAAAATCATCATCAACAATGGCGATACGCATATTCTGCGGCGCGTCCGCGATGTCAGCCGTCACGGTCTGCTCGCCCTCGAAACGCATCTGGATTTCCTCATCCGCGTCTTTTCTCGGGGCCGCGGCCGATAAAAACTCTTCCTGCACGACGCGGCTGCCGCCCTTGATATACGAGCCTGTCCTGCGGCCCAGAAGGCCGTCCATAGCCTGTTCCAGGTTACTGGTAACGTCTATCTCGCTGAAGTCGGTCCTGCCCTCCACATAATGGCGGACATAGGCGGAATTGGTAAGGATTTTTATGAATTTGGGCTTCGCCCGCGAATATTCGATAATAACAGAAAGAAGCGAACCCAGCTTGAGGGAATCATTCGCCGTAATTTCAAGACTCGACATAATAACAAGGACTTTCGGCTCTCTCACCTCATACAAATCCAGAAGCTCCGTCAGCTTAAACTTCAGAAGATCAATTTTTTCGGAATTAAGTCCCATGGCGACTTCGATGATAAACACTTCGTCGTTAAAATGCGCCGAGATGATCCCCGGGGTCGAATCCAGACTCAAGTTTACCTGGAGTATTTCTGAAACGGTTTTGACAAAAGCATCGATTTTTAGCGGCTTGGTAAAGAACTTTTTGACCCCGTACTTGGCAACCTCAATAAGTTTGTTCCTGTCAATCATGTTTGAAACCATAATGACAGGCGTATTGGCCGTGTTGGGGTTCGATTTTTTTTCTATCAGAAATTCGATACAGCTTTTGCGGGTCAAAAAATAATCGATGACAATCAAATCAGGAAGAAAACTCCGCAGCTTCAGGGCGCCCTCAAGGCCGTTTACGCCCAGCGCCACTTCAAACCCGAAAGCCTCAAACTTTCCTTTCAAAAAATTACGAAAAAGAGGCGATTCGTCAACGACAAGGATTTTTCTCATATACTCTTTTTCCCTCCTTACCTGCCCCGGCAGTCCGCCGAGATGCCCCGCGTCTACAGTTCAGTCTCCGGCCGCCCCGGCTCATTCCGGGGCCGCCTCATCATCAGATTGAAAGGCCCTCGACATCCCCTCTCATCGCGGCAATATCCGCCGCCTCAAGAGTAATGCTTCCGCCGCCCACATTCTCCTCAATCTGAGGCAGAGTCCGCGCGCCGACAAGAACATGAACATTCCGCCCGTTGCCCTGCGCCGCCGTCCACGCGATAACAAGATGCGTCATTGTACAATTGTACTTTGTACACAGCGGCTTCCATTTTTCCGTCAGCTCGACAATCCTGATGAGGTTCTCTTTTTGAAACCATTTAATCCCCTTGCGCGCCAGGCCCATATTCACCGGAGTATCGGGATTGTACTTACCCGTCAGAATGCCCCTCTCCAGCGGGGAGTAGCACTGGAAGGTCACATTATGCTTGTCGCACAAATCAAAAAAAGTCTTCCCTTTGGCCTGATCCAGCATACTGTATTTTTCCTGCATCAAATCAAGCCCGCCGTCCTTCACATACTCCTGAAAGTTCTCCACACTCAGGTTAGACGCCCCAATCGCGCGTATCTTCCCCTCTTTTTTCAGCTTCATCAAAAAACCCATAGTATCGCTGATGGGCACAGGGAACTCCGGCAGCGCCTGCCAATGCACAATGTAAATATCGATGTAATCAGTTTTCAGCCTTTTCAAACTGATTTCTATTTCCTCGGCAAGCCTTTCGGGTTTTGTATTCCGCACAAGCCGTATCCCGTCCCGCTCCATCTGAAAACCGCCCTCTTTTATATCCCAGCGAAGGCCGCATTTCGTTGACAGTATATAATCCTTGCGCCTGCCCTCAAGAGCCTTTCCCACAACCTCTTCGCTATGTCCCAGCCCGTATGCGGGCGCCGTATCCAGCAGCGTTATTCCCAACTCGCGCGCCTTGTGAATAGTCCTGATTGATTCAGCCTCGTCACTGGGCCCCCAGTTGCTGTCGCCCCCGATGGCCCAGGCTCCTATTCCCACCGCCGAGACCTCGATTCCCGACTTCCCAATCTTCATCTGCTTCATGCTCTTCCTCCGTAATAAAACTATGTATCTATTATCCACAGAAAATGAAGAAAGAGCAAGGAGCAGTCAATAGTGGGGTGCACCAATTTTTTCCGTGCGCCTTTTTTGCGAAGCAAAAAACCGGGCTTTCCGCTTCAATCTTTTGGCTGCGCCAAAAGGATTTACGCTGCAATCCCTGGCGCGGCCCAGGGGC
>JAISQU010000129.1 GCA_031274005.1 Spirochaetales bacterium | reverse complement strand
TTTCGGCCCTTTGACCTTTGTATACGGCAAGGGTTTTATAGGGCCTCTTGCCCTGTTGCTGCATTCTCCACAACACGCTCGCGCGTGCGGTTGCCGGGGCATGCTGCAATCCCTGGCGCGGCCCAGGGACTTCCGGTGATTTTGCACGGAAAAAATTGGTGCACCCCAGGTGGACGCGATGGCTTGACATTTTTTGCACTATCTTCCTACACTAGTATTCGGAAGGTATACTTGGAGACTCAAGAGACCATTATTATTGAGGCGGGTGATATTCTGCCTGAAATTTGCGGGAGCAACGACGAGAATCTTTTCGTTCTTGAAGAGATTCTTTCTACGCGGATTTTTTCACGTGGAAATGAACTTGTTCTGGGAACGGGAGACAGCAAAACCCGCAGGATATTCAGAAAACTCATCGAAGAGCTTGAAGAGTATGTCCGCGCGGGACGGCGGCCGACGGCGGACCTTATCCGCGCAGTGCATTCATCAATCATCGAAAACGATCAGGAAAACATACAGCTTCTCAGGGATGTAAGCGTTAACGTTCCCGGCAGCTATACGCGCATTTTTCCCCGCGGGGTGGCTCAGGCGCGCTTTATCAGAACCATACGGAACTACGACGTGTCTTTTGCCGTGGGACCCGCGGGAACAGGCAAAACTTTTTTGGCAGTGGCCTGCGCGCTTGAGGAGGTCGTCTCGAAAAAGAAACGCAAACTCATATTAACGCGGCCTGTTGTTGAGGCAGGAGAGTCTTTGGGTTTTCTGCCCGGTGATCTTACCCAAAAACTCAATCCTTACCTACGGCCCCTGTATGACGCTATGCAGGCCATCATTCCCCACGAAAACATTACCCGCATGCAGGAAAACGGAATTATTGAAATAGCGCCTCTGGCCTACATGAGGGGCAGAAGCCTGCAGGGCTGCGTTGTCATTCTGGATGAAGCGCAGAATACAACCCGCGAACAAATGAAAATGTTTTTGACACGGCTCGGCGAAAACGCCCGGGTGATTGTTACCGGCGATATAACCCAAATTGATCTTCCCAAAAGAAACGCCTCGGGACTCATTCACGCCATAAAGATTCTGCGGGAAATCCGTGAAATCGGCTTTACTTTTTTCGGAGCCTCTGATGTTGTGCGTCATCCCCTTGTAAGGAAAATCATTCATGCTTATGAAATCGAAAGCAATTAACGCGCTGCTTCCCCGTCTGCGAAGCATAACTGTTTTTCGTGCGCTGGTTCTTTTTTCCGCTTTTCTTATTATTGTCGTGTCCCTCATTCTTACTGAATTTTTCAAGGCCGACAGATATAAGGAATTGCTTCTCGCCCTTACCGCGGGTCAGCCCTCTCCTGTCGATATTTTTCTTTCCCGCGATTTGGTCTACCTCGATTCGGTTGAAACAGAAAGGCAGCGGCGCGTCAGTGAAATGCGAATGCTGCCGATTTTTGTTTTTAACAGCGCTGTCGTGGAAAAAGTAAAAAAAACCATAGAAGGGCTGCGCCAATATCTGTCCAGGCGCAGAAACGGAAGGAACAGCGGGGCGCCGCCTCTTGCGGACAGGCTCTACGCCGAATTGTTTCAGATGAACGAGATTGAATACGTCGCGGAGGTCTTCAGGGAAGATGAGCTTGCGGCAAGACTAAGCGGCTACGCGGACGATATGCTCTCCGAAGGGTATTGCAGCATTTCCGGGAACTTTTCAGAAAGGTATCCCAAGGGCTTTCTGGAAATTTTCTTTAACAATGGGGCGTCCCCGCGCATTGTCGATATAGATGATATTCTGACCCGCGAAAACTTTCGGAATGTTTTTTTCCGTAAAGCATATGCGGACAAGCTGAATCCCGCGCAGGCTCAGGCGCTGTTTATCGCCGCCTATGCGATCTTTGAGGAAAATGTATTCTTCGACGAAAAGGCAACTCAGGAACGCCTGCTGAAAATCAGGGAAGATGTACGGCCGGTTTTTAAGACGCTCCCCGGTGAAACCATGCTTGTCACCAAGGGGCAGATTATCACCGGCGCCGATATGGAAAAAATCCGGCTTTTTGCCTATTCATTATCCACCCACAGCGCGCGGGGCATTCTGGGCCCCCTGACATACCTTTTGCTTCTGGGAGTCATAGCCATTATTCTTATGCGGCCGCCCATGGTGGAAAAAACCCTGACCGACAAGCAGTTTCTGTTTCTGACGTGCATCCATACCCTGTACCTGGTTTCATCGGTTATTATGTACCGTTTTATCGCCCTGCCGGATAATTTTCCGCTGGCTGTTGTTCTGCCGACGGCCCTTGTAACCATGCTGATTTCCGTTATCATTTCCTACAGGGCAGGGGTTTTGAATACAGCCGTTCTTTCCCTGGGGCAGATTCTTTTCCCTTCCGTCTCTCCGGAAGCCATTGCCTTTGTTTTCTTTTCGGGGATTATCGGTACGCGGGCTGTGCGCAAGGCCGACAAGAGGCTTGACCTTCTGAACGCGGGAATGATTCTGGCCCTGGAGCAGGGTCTTGCGGCGATCATCCTCTCATTTCTGGCGGATTTTTCCGGCTATATCTTTTTCGGCGTCGTCGTTGCGGCTGCTTTGAGCGGCCTTGTCTGGGGTATACTGAATCTGACGGTTCTTCCTTTGGTTGAGGATTTTATGCACGCGGCTACAAAATTCCGGCTTATGGAACTCTCGGATCTTGACACCCCGACGCTCAAACGTATGCTTAATCTGGCGCCGGGCACATACAACCATTCCATCAGCGTCGGCAACCTCGCGGAAACCGCCTGCCGGGAAATCGGCGCCAACGCACTTCTGGCGCGCGTCGGGGCTTACTATCACGACATCGGCAAAATCGATCAGGCCGAATATTTTATAGAAAATCAGTCCGGTTTCAATAAACACGATTACATCAAATCCGGCCTGTCCGGCGTCATCATCCGCTCTCATGTAAAAATCGGCGTGGAACAAGCCGCGAAACTCGGCCTGCCTGATGAGGTAAAGGACATAATCGGCCAGCATCACGGCGACGGGGTCATACGCTACTTTTATCAGAAGGCGCTGGGCAGCAAGGAAAGGGGCGCGACAGAAGAAGATTTCCTGTACACGGGCACGCCGCCCCAATCAAAAGAAGCGGCGGTTGTCATGCTCGCCGATAGTGTGGAAGCGGCCTCCCGGCTTTTCAAAAAACCGACATTCATTACCATCGATAAAGCCGTTATGGCGATTTTCAGAGAAAAAATTGATTCAGGCCAGCTTGACGAGGCTCCGATTTCCCTGAGCGATCTGGATAAAACCCGCAAATGCTTTGTGAAAGTCCTGTCCGGACAATTTCATTCCCGAATTGAATACCCGGCGGCGCAGGAACAACAATGAACCGTATCATGATTTGCGCGCAGGACAGGGAAAAACCGAAATGGGCCGCCGCCGCGGCCGCCTTTTGCAAAAAAGTCCTGCGAAAACTGTCTCTGGACAACTATGAACTTTCCGTAGTATTGTGTAGTAACGGCTTTATCCGGGACCTGAACAAGAGGTTCCGCAGCAAAGACGAGGCCACGGATATTTTATCGTTTTCCCAGGTGGAAGGCGGCTGCTTCCCCTGTGCGGGCGAGGGGGCCCATGTTATTGGCGATATGGTAATCTCTCTGGATATGTTGGAAGAAACGGGCAGGAAATTTTCCGTGTCCGAAGAAGAAGAGCTAAAAAGACTTTTGATACACGGAGTTCTGCACCTCGCGGGGCAGGATCACGCGGGCAGCGATCCCCGCGATCCCATGCTCATGCGGCAGGAGGAAATTCTTCAGGAACTTTCGGAGGAAAAAATATTTTGACTGTTCCCGGTTTTCTAAAACGTTTTTTTCATTCCGCGCCGGGGAAAGATGAGGCCGGAAGAACTGACGCTTCGGACGAGCAGGAAATGATTCTGGGCATCAGAGAGCTCGCCACCACTACCGTTAAGGAAGTCATGGTCCCCCGGATTGATGTGGAGTTTATTTCCCTCGTGAGCCCCATGAAAGAAACCCTTGAAAAAATAATCACTTCGGGGCATTCCCGCTTTCCCGTTTATAAAGAAACCATCGATAACGTTGTCGGCATGCTCTACATCAAGGACGTGCTTATGAAGCTTCTATCGAACAGGGACCTCTGCCTCGAAGAGATTATCCGTAAACCCTATTTCGTTCCGGAGTCCAAGCGGCTTGATTCCCTTCTGCGTGAAATGAAAAGACGGAAAGTCCACATAGCTATTGCCGTTGACGAGTACGGCGGGGTTTCGGGCATAGTCTGTTTTGAGGACATTATCGAAGAGATCATAGGCGATATTCAGGATGAGTTTGACAACGAGCGCGAAGATGTCGTCAAAATAGGGGAGGGGGTTTACCTCTGCGACGCGCGGGCAAATATTTCTGATTTAAATGAGGAGCTCGGCCTTTCTATTCCCGACGAGGATTTTGACACCCTGGGAGGTTTTGTTTTCGAACTTTTCGGGAAAATTCCCGTACGGTATGAGAAAATCGAACATCAGGGCGTGCAGTTTGTCATTCAGGAAATGGAAGGCCATAAAATAAGGTCAATTAAAATCATTCTGCCGGAGCCCCGGGAATCCTGACAAAAATGAAAAGCTCATGCTGTTCGCGGCTACAAATCTTTTTCTTCGTGATTCTGGCGGCTGCGCGCTCAGGCGCGCAGGAGTTCCCGCCTTCGCACCCTGTTTCCATTTACCGGCAGGCGTCCGCGGCGCGCGCGGACGGCGACTATTACAGAGCCATAGAGCTTTTCCGCGAAGCTCTGACAAAAAACCCTTCCTACTTTGACGCCGTGCTTTCCCTCGCGGAAATATATTTTCAGCTTGAGGAATACGACCAGGCCCTTGATCTGTCAAAAAAAGCTCTGGCCCTGTCGCCCGCTTCTGCGGCGGCACGGGTTTTGCAAGGCAGAATCCTGATTGGTACGGGTGAGGCGCCGGCCGCGCAGAAAATCTTTGAAGCCATACTCCGCGAACAGCCGAACAACATCGAGGCGCGTCTTGCCATGGCCGAACTTGATATTGCCGGCGGCAAAAACCGTAACGCCGTCAATGAGTACCTTGAAACCCTGCAAATCTCCCCGCAAAACAGAAAGGCCCTGCTCTCCCTCGCTCTTATCCAGCAGGCCGCGGGAAACACAAGCGCCGCCGCCGATTACTTTGATATGGCGGTACGCTTTCACGGCGATACTCCGCTTACCCGTCTTCTTGCGGGAGAATTTTATCTGGCGGGGGGGAATCTTGCCGCCGCGCGGCGTCACGCGGGCATTGCCCTGACCCTGAACCCTGACTACGAAGCGGCCTACATGCTTTTGGGGCAGATAGAACTGCTTGAAGGCAAATACCCCGCAGTCTATACGACTATGGATACTATCCTCAAACTGAACAGAAATAATCCCGCCGCCTGGTATCTGAAGGCGATGGCGGCCCTGTACATGGGTAACCCCAAAGACGCCATTACCCTTTTGCGTACGCTCCTCAGTCTGGGACAGGAAAACGAAATCGCCCGCATAACTCTTGAAGATACCCTGCGGGAGTTTTTTCCCGCCGAAGATCCCCTGCGTAAAGAGTTTGCCGATTATCACTTTGTCCGCGGCGGGCGTTTCCGCGAAAGGAATCTGTTTTCGCGGGCATACGAGGAATACCGGCGGGGTCTTCAGCTCAATCCCTATTCCCCTGAAGGGCGCAAGGCTTTCGCCGACATTATTGAAAAACTCGGTTATTATGCGCGATCTTACGCGGTCATGCAGTTCCTTGAAGCGCAGAAAATGGCCGACGAGGATATTCTGGAAAGCCTGGAAATGGGCGAAAGCTTTCTTGAAGACAGCGTCTCCCGTGAATGGAATATTGACCAGCTTCTGGTTCCGCGGCGAAAGTTTTCCCTGTCGCTTTTTTTTGATTTAAGCTCTTCAAACCTGATTCACAGAAGCTCCGGCATTTACCTTACCCGCTATTTTAGCGACCTTCTGTCCGGCAGCCCCCTCCTTGCTCCGCCGGCCCTCGCCATTGAGGTAAAAAATTACGGCGAAGCCTTTCAGGAAGCCCGCCAGCGCGAAAGTGATTATTTTCTGATTCTCACGTACTCCGAGACTTCGCGAGAGTTCGTTATCAAGGCCGATCTCTACCTGTCCCGCACCGGCGGGAAAATCGACTCCTTTCAGGTCTACAGGACAGGAAACGACAGGGTACAGAACAGTCTTACCCGCATGATTTCCGACCTGTCTTCCAGGTTTCCCCTGCGCGGTGAGCTTTTGCAGAGGGAGTTTGAGCGGGGTCTTGTCAACCTTGGCCGCGTTGACGGAATAAAGGAAGAAGAACGCCTGCTCATTGTCCCCAGAAACTCTTTAAGCCTGAAACACGACCGCCTTGAGTTTTCATGGAAACCCGAAGATATTTTAGGAAATTTCACCATTAAAAAGATTGACGACATGGTCGCCGAAGGCGTTGTCAACAAAAACGGTTTCTTCGACAGAATCAACCCCGGCGACACTATCTTCCGCGACACCCGCGACGAAAAAAATCCTGAGCAGCCTCTCCCCGCCGTACCCGACAGGCCGCTGTTCAAATTGATTCAAAGCATTCAATAGAAACATAGTACCTTGATTATGCTAAATGACAGGAAAAAGAATTTTAACCGCCAAGTCGAAGAAGTCGAATAAGGGAAGAAAGTAGATGTCAGAAAATATAGTAATTCGTTACACTATAAGAAAT
>JAISQU010000037.1 GCA_031274005.1 Spirochaetales bacterium | reverse complement strand
TTGAGAAGAAAGCCTCAAAATAAGACGCCTCCGCCTTGCGAAAGAGCAATTGCTGCGCAATTGCGTTATATCCAGGAGCTTTGGTGACAAGCCTGAAGCGTACTGGTGGCTTTCACCGCAATTTCCGGCGCCGACATGCGGTTCGCCTATGCGAACCGCATGTCGGCAGATTGACAAATTTATCTGAAAGCGTATCATGAAAGCGACGTATCACAGAAAAGAAGGAGAGCTCGCATGAATGTCAAAGAAAAAGCAAAATCCGGCCGGATGGTCTGCGGGACAATGATCCGCACAATCCGTAATCCGTCTGTTGTTTGTCTTGCGAAAAACGCGGGGCTGGATTTTGTTATGTTCGACTGCGAACACGGCGCCTACACAACAGAAACCCTGCATGACCTGTGCATGACCGCCATGGCTCTGGGTTTGGAATGCTTCGCCCGCGTCCCCACGGGAACAAAAGATTATATTTCCCGCTTTCTGGACTGCGGGGTTTCGGGCATTATGACGCCCATGACAGAAACCGCGGATCAGGCAAAAAACCTTGTTCATTATTCGAAGTACGCTCCCGCCGGCGGCAGGGGTTTTACCGCCGCGGCTAATACAGGCTACAAGAGCGGAAAACATTCAGACATAATGGCGGAAGCCAACACCCGCGTATGGGCCATCGCTCAGATTGAAACAAAAACCGGTGTGGAGAACTGCGAAGAAATCGCCGCCACAGAAGGCATAGACGCGCTTCTTATCGGCCCCAACGACCTGTCTATAGATCTCGGCGTTCCGGGGGATTTGAACAATCCCATAGAGATTGAGGCCATAAAAAAAGTGGCGGCGGCCTGCAAAAAATACGGCAAATTATTTACCGTTCATGCAAAGCCGGAATACCAGGACAAGTTCAAGGGCGATTTAAGTTTTATTATGCAGGCCGGTGAAGCCGAGATTTTGACCGAAGGGTTCAAAAAAATAAAAACATACGCGGACAGCTACCGATAACAGGGTATGAATGACAGAAAAACACTGCCGAAAACGGCTTTGCCGAGGATATTTTTCATTGACAGGGAGATAGCTTCGGGCAAATACCCCAACGCTCCTTTTCTGGCAAAGAAGTATGAGACCAGCGTGCCCACCATCAACCGGGACATAGCGCTTATGCGGGATCAACTGAACGCGCCCATTGAATATGACCCGCTGCGCCGGGGTTTTTATTATTCCAAAAAGACCTACCGCCTGCCCGCGGGCTACGCTTCCGCCGATGATATGCTGGCGCTGGGAATGGTCAGGAATCTGCTTGCCCTGTATCAGGGCAGCCCCCTCTACGCCTCGGTTGTGAATCTTCTTGAGGGCATTACGGCGCCTCTGGATTCGGAGGGAAAGGCCGGCTGGTACGAGAACCGCGTTATTGTGCCTCCGGTGGCCTGCGCGCCGGTGAATGAGGATGCCTGGAACACGGTAATCACGGGACTGCGGGGAAACAAAATCCTCTGCTTTGAATACAAGGGCGTTCATGACAGGGAATTCAAAGCCCGCAGGGTCCGGCCCTATCAGCTTTTGTTTGATACCAGCTCCTGGTTTCTTCTGGGGTATTCAGAGGAGCGCAAGGATATACGGCTTTTCGCTTTGCCCAGAATGAGGAACGCGGAACTGACGGGCGATACTTTTACCATGCCCCGAAACTATGATTACCGCGGCCTGGCCGGAGGCAGTTATTTTGGCCTGTATGTGGGTCATAAAACCTATAAATTTTCCATAGCTGTTTCCGGCGAAGAAACCCAATGGATCAGGGAGCGCACATGGGCGGCCGATCAGCGCATAAAGGAAACAGAGGACGGTATTATCATTTCCTTTACCAGCCACCAGTTCGACAAAGTGCTGCAATGGGTTCTATCCCAGGGTATGTACGCCAAGCCACTTGCCCCCGAAGCGCTGGTCAGCGAGTGGGAAAGGCATGTCGGGCAGATGTACAAGGCGCTCAGAGAAAAATAGTCCTTGCGTTAACTAATTACTCCCCTGTAGCGCGAAAGCAGTTCGCCTCCGTTTTTTAGCCTGTGCGCGGCTTCCGCGGGAAGGGCAAGACGCAGAACGCGCAGGGGGCGGGAAAAGTTTTCGGCCGCAGGGGCGTTGAACACCGAATCAGCAAGGGCGTAATCCTTCAGGCTGCCGTCGGGTCTCAGTATGGGCAATTCCACCTCAAAGTTGATTTTTTCGGGAATATCGATAATGACTTCTTCCGGTTTCAGGGGCACGCCTGTTTCGCGGCTTATTTCTTTTGCCAGAAGGGCTTCCTCCCGCGCCCGGCTGTCCAGGCCGGACAAGGCGGCAAAGGCCGCCCCTTCGCAGGGAGCTTCCGCGGCGGTTTTATACAGGTCACGGGCCGCCACTTTGCGGATAAGCGCAAGGGGGGGGTAAGCCTTTTCACCGGCAATACGGAAGAAAGCCTCGTCGTCAAGGCCGTACAGGTCTTCGGGCACGATGACCCCTTCGGCGAGCGCAAGAAACACCGCTTTTTTTATCATTGCCGTCGCTATGCGGACCGTCCTGTGCCAGTACACCGTACGGTACATAAGGTACTTTGAAAAAAGAAGGTTCTCCACAGCGGGAAGCCCGCCCTCGTCCAGGGCAATGCCTTTGTCCGGGTGGGGATGGATGCGGGCTATGACAAAATCCGTATCCTGTATGCCGTAGGGAACTCCGCAGTAATAGGCGTCACGGTTTAAGTAGTCCAGCTTGTCCGGATCCAGCACGCCGGAAAGTATACGCCGAAAAAAACCGGTCTCGCCGCGGCTCTCCCCGTCCGGGTTGAGCTCTTCGTCTACGATGGCGGCGCATACCGCGGGATCGGTTCCCACTTTTTCGCGGATGATTCCCGCAAGAGGATCGGCAAGAATCAGATGAGCGGTAAGGGCCTCGTGTGACGCGAGGGGCAGTTCTTTCAGGGAATGCGTAAAAGGGAAATGGCCGGCGTCATGAAGAAGGGCGGCGCAGAGAAAGGCTTTGACTCCTTCAAGACTCAGTTCAGGCGCCTGGGGCGAGGCGAGTAGTCCCCGTATGATTCTTTTGGCAAGAAAAAAAACCCCCAGGCTGTGAACAAAACGCGTATGGGTCGCGCCGGGGTACACCAGATGAGCTACGCCTAACTGTTTGATGCCGCCGATTTTGCGGAAGGGCGCCGCGGCCGCAAGACTCATCATCGCGGGAGACAAATAGATATGCTTCCACAGGGGGTCGCGTATGGGTTCCGAATAATCCCTGTCCAGATGCCGTATGATTTTCTCCCGTTCCATTGCGTTCACAATAGTAGTATACTCTGTGGCAGATGTCTATAATGCGTATATTCCTGTGTATTTTATGCGGCCTTCTTGTATGTACGGCTTGTTCCCGGCGCGCAGAGGAGGCCCCGCGGCAGGAACAGGGGAGTCCCCCGCCCGCCGCCCCGCGGAATCAGGACAACCGGCAGGAGCAAAGGCCGCAGCCGGAAGTACGGGTGTATGTTAACAGGGACGACCCTTTCTTTGGAGTTCCTGGCACTTTCCTTGCTCCGGCGGATTTTACTTTGGGCCCCCTGTACACCGGGGACTCCGCGGATGTCCGCGCGCGGGAGGCCTACAGTCTCTTTACGGATTTTTTTAATGCGCTGAACGAGGGAGAGGACGGGGAAGCATACCTCCACCCTGACTACCGGTTCTTCCTTGTGAGGGGTCTGCGCAGCGCCATGTATCCCGATGGGGAGCCGTCTGAAACGGAGGAAGAGCCTCCCGCGTCTAACCTGAAATCCGCCATTCGCAGTTTCCGCGTCGGCGAGTTTTTGTTTTCCGCCCGGCCGCAGCCGGATGATGATTCCGGCGATGGCGCGATGGCTCAGGCTCAGGTTCGCCTTTTCAGCGAGAAGGGCACGGCCGAAGGGGAAATCCTGGCGGAAAAAAAAGACAACCGCTGGTATATATCGGGAATCACCGTGGATTTTGCCGGCCTTTTTCTTTCTTCAAAAAAAAGCGACGAAGTCTTTGATCCGGGATCCCCGGTCGGCCCGGGCTTATAGGCGGGGAGCCTGTCGTAGTTCTAACGCCGCACTATCCGGGGTCTGGCAATTTTTTTCGTTTCGGTGTACTACTTATAGTATGAGCGTTCCTGTATCGAGAATCGAAAAGGAATTTATTCTTAAAAATCTGGTCACCAAAAAAGCTCCGGTGGAAGTACGGTACTTTGACCAGTGGATTGTCGGAATCATCGCGGATGTTGATGAGAAGAATGTTGTCCTGCGGCTGAAAACCGAGGACATTCCCGCGCCTGAGAAAACGGAGGTCTATGTTTTTTTTAAATTTCGCGGCGCGCGGATGACCTTCCACGCCCAGGCGCTTTCCGTCGCGGGCCGGGATTTGCGCGCCGCCGTTCCCCAGGGTATTTACCGCGATCTTTCCCGCGGTTACGAGAGAGTTACTCCCGCCGAAGGGATGATGCTTTCTTTTGTCGTCC
Organism: Spirochaetales bacterium; assembly: GCA_031274005.1. Classification (GTDB taxonomy): domain Bacteria; phylum Spirochaetota; class Spirochaetia; order DTKZ01; family DTKZ01; genus JAISAF01. The sequence continues at coordinate 5,316 of JAISQU010000037.1, read as the reverse complement.
AGGGGGAACGGGTGGAACTGAACTTTCCCAGGTCGGAAATCAAAGAAGAAATCCCGGTGGACTCTCCCGAAATGCCCGAAGTCATGCCGAACTTTGACGCGACAAAGATGACAAACCTTTTAAGAGCCTTCAGGGAAAAAGCGCAGAACTTTTCTTCGGAAAACAAAATCGTCATGTTCCGCGAAAGGCAGCCTGAAAATTTCGAGGAAAAACTTATTACCACCACGGGCAAGACATTCCTGTATCCCCAGAGCCTGAACAAAAACACGCCGGATAAAGACCTCATCCTCTCGCCCCGTCTTTTGACGCGGGAAGAAGTTATCCTGGCTCTGACGAATCAGGGCATGGAACTTTTTAAGGTCATCGATATTCTGAATAAAACAGGGATGGACAAAAACACAAGAAATGTCCTGCACGAGTTGTATTCCCCCATTTTGTATCAGAACTATGTGGTGGGCTACCTGTACCTGGTCAGCTTCCGGGACGGCGGCCAGAAGTTCTCCCAGAAGATCATCGACTTTGTATTTCAGTTTGGGCGGCTTCTTATCCACAGCTTAAAGGTAAACGGCTACTTCAAGGGTGAACCTGTCAAAGAACGGATAGATACTGCCGAAGTCATCGATATCAGCGCGTCGGGAATCCAGTTTTCCCTGCCTCTGCTCCAATTCGACGGCTCGCTTCTTCTTTTTAACGATCTTAATTTTAATTTAATTGTAGGAGAGAGGGAACTGAAAATAGGCGGGCGCATCATGCGCAAATACGATGACCGCGTACGGCTCTACGTCTGCGTCATGTTCCTCGACATCAAGGACGATGACCGGCTTTTTTTAATGGACGCCCTGTACGGCACAACGGATCCCCCGGATTTTTATCCCTCCGCGGAAGACTGGACAGTCTGAGAAAAGCCACTGATGTTCTGTATTGCCCTGGAAGCCGGCGGTTGTAAACAACTGGAAAAAATCGAAAAAGAGTTTAGTGTAAAACTCTGGAAGACCCTGGATACCCTTGCCGAAGTGCGCGGCGGCAAAAGAACGTGCCTCGAAGAGAATTATTTTATTTTTTTCTTTGACGCTCAGGACTCAGGAGGCGCGCGCTGGATTCTGGATACGGCCTGCGAAATAAAAGAAGTTCTGACGCGGGCTCAGAATTATTTGACGGGGTTTTTGATGCTTATCGAGTTTTTTCCCGGGGAAATTCAGAAAGACGCGGCCTGCCGGGAATTGCGCAGGCTTACCTCTGTACGCGAAATTGACGACAGCCTTCTTTTGGGCCCTCAGGGCGCGGAGCTTTTTCGCCCCTACTGCACCATCGAAAACCTGGGCGGTTCTTTCCGGGTCAAAAACCGTATACGGGAACCCGGCCCCCGTCTGGGAACTGCGGCGGAGTTTTGCCTGCGCGCCGCGGTAGTCGAAGAAATCAGGACCATGCTCTGCGCGCACATAGACTGCGCGAAGCCTCCCCGGGTTTTCCTTATCCACGGGCCGCCGTTTTCGGGAGTCCGGTATCAGGTCAACGCCGCCTTAAAAGACCTGGATGTTTCGCCCTGCAGAATCTACCCCCTGCCAGGCAGGAATCTGCCGGCTCTGGATTTTCCCGGTTTTGCGCAGATTCCCCAGGTGCTTTCGGCGGCGGAGAGAAAGCTGTGGCAGGAAAAGAAAAACATCTTCACATTTACGGGCGTCATGGATTTTCCCTTTGAGGAAGCCCTTTCCGCCTATTCCTTGGCAATCTCCGCTTATATCAGACTCAGCGAGAGAAACCTCGCTCCCGCGGTTCTGGTCTGTGAGGAGTTTCACGCCATGCCGCGTATCGCGAAAAAGTTTCTGGCCCTCATTTTCCGGCGAAATCTTCAGGGCTGGCGGCTTCTTTGCCTGTGCATGTCGCGCGAGAAGGACCTGGGGGATGAGTTCAAAAGTATTCCCACCGCGAAGTATAAAATGCCGTCCATAGGCCCGGATGAAATCCGTTTCCTTATGGGTTCGCTTTCGGGAAAACAGTCTGCTTCCAGCCTTATAAGTGTCCGCAATTCCGCGGGCGGAATTCTGTCCCTCTATTTCGAGTTTCTCACACAAAACGCGGAAGCGGCGGCGGAATCGCTGCGGGAGTTCCAGCCGGTGATGCGTTTTCTGCAGACTCAGGAAAGGCCCCTGCGGGAAATACTCTGCATCCTTCAGGAAACTTCAGGACTCATTCCCTCCCGCCAACTGGAAGATTTTCTTTTAAAGTTCGATTTTACTCACGCCCAATGCCGCGACATCATACGACGGCTTGTGGGGCTGGGCCTTATCCGGGACGAAAAAACCCTTATCCCCGTGTTCCCTGAACTTTGCCGTTTTTTGCGGAAAGATTCCGAACTGCGCAGAAAAAAGATATATGACGAGTTGGCGGTTTTTTTCTATGAACTGGGGAAAGAAAAAAAACTTGGCGGAGAACCTGTTTTTCTGAATTTTTTTGCGGAAAACCGTAAGACAGCCTGGTTTACCCAGGTGTTTCAGTCCTATGCCGAGGCCCTGCTCGACGCGGGCGCGGCGGGAGAAGCCCGCGAACTTCTTGACACAAAATTCCCCGTTTTACCGGACGCCGGCATAAGGCTTGTAACGGCCATTGCCGCACTCCGTCTGGCGCTTGCTCAGGATGACGCCGAAGGCGCTGCCGGGGCTTTTGCTCGGCTGGAACCGGCGCAGCCGGGCAGCGTTTTCTACGGACTCTGCCTCATCCAGAAAACCTTCTACTGGCTGAAACGGCAGGACCGTAAAGAAGCCCTTGGCTGCGCAAAAAACGCCGTCATGCTTTTTCAGGGAAAACCGGGCTCAGCCGGCAGCCTGAGTCTCGCGCACACCGCCGTCGGACTGGCAATGCTTGCCGCCGATAATCCCGAACACGCCATCGACTATTTTCTTATGGCGCGGGAAGCGGAAAAAACCAGCATCCGCACGATTTTCCTTGAAGGAATATGCCGCTTCATTATGGGTAACTATTCCCAGGCTTTGGAAAATTTTTCCCGCGTTACGGAATTCGCGGTTCCCCGCTTTGCCCGCCGCTGGATGCTGGCCGCCCGTTTCATGGAGGCAAGGATTCTCTTCGAGCTGGGCGAATACCAGGAGGCGGGCACTGTGTTTCAGCTTCTTCTGACCGAGGCGACGGGCCTTCAGTATTCCGCGCCCGCCGCTGTTGTGTATATGTGGCTGGCGAGAAGCCTTGTCTATCAGGGTGAAACCAGAACGGCGGCCCGCATTCTGGATAAATTCCCCTCACACCCGGAGGCGGTGTTTTTCCGCGCCGAAGCGGACTATTTCAGAAAGGAATACCGTAAAGCCAGGGACAGGCTTGAGCCTTTTCTGAAATTTCCCTACGCGGGGGACTGCTTTCTTGGCGATACGCCGGCGTGGAAAGGCGGTTTTTATTTTGCTGAGGATATCTGCATCGGCAGGCAGGGCGGTTCTTTTTTGCTGCCGAACCTGATACGGTTTTTCTACGCCTACCTCTGCGGACTTGGTTCTGAACCCGCCGCCGGAATAGAAATGATGAGTCGGCTTGTCCGGGACGAAAAAACCTCACGGAATGACCCCTGCATCCGCCTGTACTATTACTGGTATTCGCGCATTCTGTCGGATGGCTATAATCCCGCCTTTGAGGACCGGCTGACTGTTTTGGGCCGCGCCATGCAGAACCTCCAGTCAAGAACAACTAAAATGGACAGCCCCTCCCACAAAAGAGCCTTTACCGGGAAAAATTACTGGAACCGCCTGCTTATGGCCGACGCCCGCCAGAACAATCTGGTCTAAGACCCGGCGATAGAATTTTTATGCAGAATACGATGCGAATTTCGCACTCAACTGCATTAATATACGAAAAAGGGCTATGATTTTCTAGTTTTCTGACAGCCTCCCCCCATAAACAAAACGCCCCCCGCCTTTGAAGCCGCTTGCGCGGCATGGTAAAGGGCGGGGGGCGTGGGACTAATGCCGCTTCATGTTAGTCTTTGGTTATATAAAACACAACTACAAAACCATAGAAAGATTCGTCTTTCAACTCACAGACGCCTGCCAGTGGCGCAGACGCTTTATTGCTCCTCAGCGCCGTTTTTAGGGCGTCTGGAAACCCAATGTCCTCATAACTAAAATACATCAGGTTTTCAAATGAAGCGATAATTTCGCCGCTCGCATTGAATGGAGGAGCGCTACCGGCCTGGATGACACCCGCGATGGCATCAAATACGGCAGTTGCTCTAGCACCTGTTAGGTATCCGGCATTAGGACCGGCCGATGTAAGAGAAAGGTCACCGGTAAAACCGGAGCTAACTTCAGTATAAGTAGCACCAACCCAAACTCCCCATTTCAGCGTGTATATAGGGGTAAACTGGATAAATTGAACCTCGGTTTCCTTGTTGGAAAAACTGATCCTGGGGAGGCAGTCATAACCCGGCCCCCTGCTGTGGATGGCGTCTTCTTCCCCTTCCCAGAGGGCTACAGACCATTCCAAATCCCCTGGTTCCCCGATCCAATCAGTGGCGGTAAAGGCGTTATTGCTGAATGTTTTTAAGGTAATGATAGCCGTACCATTAACAACGGTCGCAGTACCTCCTGCGGGCCGTACACTATTGTTTGTGCCGCCATAAAGCACGGCCGTAACAGTACCGCTTATTCCGGTAATCCCCGTAATTTTGAGCGTCTTTTGTTTAACCAGTTGCAAGTTGTTGCCGGCTACATTGGCGCTGACCACATCAAAGGCTTCACTCGTGCCGGTTCTGTAGCCGGTAAGGGATACCTCGATGGTGTAGGTTCCGGCGAGAACATTGGGAATGGTATATTCACCGCTTGCGCCAGCCGTAACCGCCGAGCCAACGTTTGTATCGCCGGATTTAAGCTGTACCTTCGCGCCCGCCGCGCTGCCGCCGTCGTCTGTGGTAATCGCGCCGCTTACGGTGTAGAGTCTATCCAGTGTAAAGTTTTTGCCGGACACATTGGCGCTCACATTAAAGGCGGCAATCGTGCCGGTTCTGTAGCCGGTAAGGGATACCACGATGGTATAGCCGGTTCCGGCGGGAACGCTGGAAATGCTATATGCGCCGTCTAAGCCGGCAAAAACCACCGAGCCGACATTTGAACCGCCGCTGTTTTTAAGCTGGACGCTCGCGCCCGCCGCGCTGCCGTCGTCGCTTGTGCTGATGGCACCGCTTATGGTGTAGGTTGGATTTGTATATACAGCAAGTTGACAGTTTATGCCGGACACATTGTCGCTGACCACATCAAAGGCTTCACTCGTGCCGGTGCTGTAGCCGGTAAGGGATACCTCGATGGTATAGCCGGTTCCGGG